>CAMWNF010000020.1 GCA_947175535.1 uncultured Bacteroidales bacterium | reverse complement strand
CCTTGCCCGAGAAGATGAACTGAACGGGGAACTGTTCGTTGTTGACAATCTTGGCGAGACGGTCGAGGTCGGTAAAGAGAAGATGTGCGCGCTTGTATGTTGCGAAGCGGCGTGCGAAGCCGATGATAAGAGCGTTGGGGTTGATTTTGTCGAGAACTTTCATCACGGCAGAGGGGTCGCCCTGATTGGCAAGCCATTTAGCCTTGAAATCGCGTTTCACGAAGTTGATGAACTTCTCTTTGAGCTGACAGCGCATTGCCCAGATATCTTCGTCGGCGATGTCGAAGATGCCTTTCCATGCCTCAGGATTGCTTGAATCGGTGAATACCTGAGAGCCGAGGCGGTTCATGTAGAATTCTTTCCATTCGCTCGCAGCCCAGGTCGGCATGTGAACACCGTTGGTAACGTAGCCTACGTGGCTTTCTTCCCATGTGTAGCCTTTCCAAATGCCGGCGAACATTTTCTTTGATACTTCGCCGTGGAGCCAGCTTACGCCGTTGGCTTCCTGGCATGTGTTGAGCGCGAATACGCTCATTGAGAAACGTTCGTTGGTGTTGGGATTCTCGCGACCCATGTTCATGAGGTCATTCCACGAGATGCCGAGTTTGGCAGGGTATTCGCCCATGTATTTTCCGAAGAGACCTTCGTCGAAGTAATCGTGACCTGCGGGCACGGGAGTATGGACTGTGTAGAGCGACGAAGCGCGCACCATTTCGAGAGCGGTGTTGAAGTCAAGACCGTCTTCGTGGATGAAATCGACGAGACGCTGGAGATTGAGAAGCGCGGCGTGACCTTCGTTGCAGTGGTAGAGCTGGCTGCGGATGCCAAGTTTCTTGAGCATAAGCACACCGCCGATGCCGAGGAGATATTCCTGCTTGATGCGGTTTTCCCAGTCGCCACCATAGAGCTGGTGAGTAATCGAGCGGTCAAATTCGCTGTTCATGTCGAAGTCGGTGTCGAGAAGATAGAGCTTCATACGACCTACGTTGACGCGCCATACATGGCTGTAGATGATACGTCCGGGGTAGGGTACCTCGAGAATCATCGGCTGGCCGTTTTTATCGAGAACCTGCTCGATGGGGAGCTGGTTGAAGTTCTGAGCCTCGTAGTTGGCAATCTGCTGGCCGTCGACGCTGAGGGTCTGGGTGAAGTAACCGTAGCGATAGAGGAAGCCGACGGCAGTCATATCGACGCAGCTGTCAGACGCTTCTTTGATATAGTCGCCTGCGAGAACGCCGAGACCGCCGGAATAAATCTTCAGGCAGTTGCAAAGACCATATTCCATAGAGAAGTAAGAAACCGAAGGCACATCTTTGCGCATGGGCTTCTTCATATATTCCTTGAAATCGGCATAAACATGAGCGATACGCTTCATGAATTCTTCAGATGCCATGATTTCCTGAATGCGTTCGAAGCTGAGCTGCTGAAGAAGCATCACAGGATTTTCGCCGGTCGAGCGCCAGAGGTCATGGTTGAGGTCACGGAACAATGATTTAGCTTCGCTGTTCCACACCCACCACAGATTCTTAGCAAGTTCATCGAGTGGCTTCAGTTTTGAGGGGAGTTCTGATTTGACGGTAACGTCGCGCCATACAGGCGTGTTGGTATTGCTTACCGGTAGTTTCATATTGATAAAAATTTGGTTGTTATTATATTCTTATTTATTACGGGCTTTCGCATTACGTAGAGCAATGTCGAACGCCGTTATGTAGTAGCAAATGAAGTTGCTCCATGCAGCGGCAGCGGCAGTCGCTTTTGCTGCCTTGGAAACGGTTGTTCTCTCTGTTTTTGAAGCTATTGTAAGATAGTGTAAATCTTCAGCGATATTGTCGCGGACGGAGTCATAGTTGCTGTCGGTTCTTGTTTCAACGCGGACACCGCAGGCTTTGAATGAGTTGTCGAACGAATCAAGCACCCACTGCCCGAAGCCAGACAATGATGTCGTAACTGTAGGCACTCCCCACGCAACGCTCTCAAGCGGGGTGTAACCCCATGGTTCATAGTAGGATGGGAAAACTGTAGCGTCAAAACCCGCCATCAGTTCGTAATATGTCATGTTGAAAATGCCGTCATTGCCGTTAAGATAGCATGGAACATATATAACTGATACGGAGTCGTCAGCATGATTGCCGAAGCCAATCTGCCTGATGCGGCATATTATGGCATCCGAGTCGGAATTATGGAGCGTATGTGTCATTACAGGTTCCGGAAGACATTGATGAACAGACGAGTTAAGTGCGTCGGCAAGATCATGACGACCTTTATCGACCCAAGCAGGAACCATCACAAATGCCAATACCTTCTCGGGCAGCGGTTTATTGGCAAGTTGTCGTATTGAGTCAAGGAAGAGGTCTATGCCTTTGTTTCGATATTCGCATCGTCCGGAGGTGGCAATAATAAATGTGTTGGCAGGATACTCGTTACCGGTCAAAGCAGATGCAACGTCCATCATTTTCTGACGGGCTGCTGCGCGCGCTGCCTTGAATTTAGCTGTTGACGGCACGAAATTATTTTCGAAGCCGTTGGGCGTAACGACATCGGGTCGACGGTCGAGAAGTTGTTCGCATTCGCGCGCGGTCACTTCGCTGACAGTCGTGAAGCAATCAGCCTGAGTAGCAGCGGCTTTCTCAAGAGAGTGCTTTGCCTCCATGTTTAGCTCACGAGCCATCTGGTCGCCGTTATAATTGGGCAACTGGTCATATAGAGGTTTACCGTTGCCGCAGATGCTTCTGCCGATGCTTGTCGCATGTGTGGTGAAGATTGTAGCGACCTCAGGGCAATTCGCTTTAATGTAAAGCAAGCCCATTCCGGTAGTCCATTCGTTGTAATGGCTTATGAATTTAGGATTTTTAGGGTCTGCTACCAGTTTATGAGCCAAGTAGTATTTGAAAAGGCTTTCAGCCACAATGCCCGCAGCATGAGAAAATGCACATGCCTCGTCATAATCTCCATATGCGTGGAGGGAATCCACTCCGAAAAATTCCCACATACGACCGTAGAACTTATCCTTTACAGCATACATGCCGTCGAAACGGACAAGAACTACAATGGGTTTGCCGGGTATGTTCCAACGACCGACTCTTACATCGACACCTTCCGGCAGATTGGCTTCCAATAACCATTTTTTCAGGAGTGTGCGATTTTCAATGAAATAGGGGGAAGGATTATCTTCAGACCATACATCAGGACCGATGAAGATTGTCTTGTCTTTATAATTTTTTTGCAGAGTCGCCGCTTTGGTTGAAAGGACGGTGTAGATGCCACCGATTTTATTACAAACCTCCCAGCTTGTCTCTAAAAGCAGGTCGAACTCCGATATGCAATTATCCATAGAATACAATTATACAATTTCGGCTATTTCGAAGTGCAAAGGTAGTGATTATTTTCGGATTATAAAAAGATAAGCCGTTGTAAAGTAATGAAAATTGCAAAAATGTCGTTAACAGAACTTATAAAGAGTGACGATTAGTCGAGCATAAGCGACATCGAGGGGCGGAATGTAGGCAAAGAAAATGTTTCTCCTATGCGTTTTGAGTTGAAGATTATCTTTGCGAGGGTGTCGATTCCGACATCAAGTGTCACCCGTCTCATGGTCGAGGATACACGTTCGACCTTACCGTTATGTATGATGAATATTGCGTTATTATCAGGCAGAACACGGTCTCTTACGCGGATAACCTGATCTGTTGCCGGATATTGGGACGCTATAGCTTCGAGAAGTTTCTCAACATTTACAATACGACCCATACCATTACTGCGAAGCATCAAAGGGTTATCTGACGGAGCGGTCCGCACTATAATCATGCGCTCGCCTATGCGCTGGCGCAGAAGATGTAATATGGAATCTGTAGCCGCTTCGGATACAGTAAGAATCTCGCGCACGACTGCGGCATGCTCACCTATGGTCGCGAACAGCATTGCAGCCGGAGCGGCGGTGGCGCGGTCTGCGATACTGATGACAGCACCTCCGTCGAGCTGATTATCCATGATTACGTTCTCAAAGTTTTGTTCCGAATGTAATACCACGGACCTAAGTGAAGATTCCAACGCTGTGAAATGTTCAAATAGCGGTTCGACTTCAACGTAGCTGTCATCGCAGATGAAATTATGAAGCGATGTGTAGCGATGTTCGTCAGCGTAGAATATCGTTGAAAAATCAAAGCGGTCGTAGAAGAAATATAATCTTGTCGAAGCCGGAATCAGTGCTACGAGTGCATGTCCGCGCGATGCGGCTTCCATCAGAGCGTCGTTGATGAGGCGGCTCATGTGACCTTGCCCTCGTAGCTGCCGGGCTGTGGTGGCGCATGAGAGGTAGCTCATGTCGACAGTACGGTCGGCGAGTTTCAACCGATATGGTTCGAGCATAAGGCAACTTGCCGGTTGCGAATTGGATTGAGACAGCAACGCGTTGTCATCGTTATAAACTTTGCTGAAATACCAATCGGTCCATTCTTCAGACTCGTTGAAGCCGTTGTCGAACAATTTTCTTATATCGTTGATTTTAGCCATGGCGGTCAATTTTTAACAGGCGAAGACGGATTGATGCTCTGTCGAAGTATTAATCTCAGCGATGATGAGAAGGTGAAGTAAGACCATATCCAGTTGAGCAGGACAACAGCCTTATTTCTCATGCCAAGCAGACTGATTAGGTGTACCGCCATCCATGTTATCCATGCAAACCACCCTGAATAGTGCACCTTATTGAGGTCAACTACCGCGTGATTTCGCCCTATGGTAGCCATCGAGCCTTTATCATTATATGAGAACGGTCTGGACTTATCAGGGTTGTTTAGGTTGGCGGCTACGCACTCTCCCTGTTGAATTGCTACCTGGGCGAGTTGCGGACAGCCTTTCTGCCACACTTCGTCGGCATGATAGGAAATGTCACCTATAGCGTAGATATCGTCTGTTCCTTCGACCCGATTATATTCGTCGACCGGCAATCTCCCCCCGGGACATGCTCCCGGCATGAAATTTTTGAAATCGAATCGCTCGGCGGTCACTCCGGCTGTCCATATTACAGTATCTGCGGTTATGGTTTCGCCGTCGGTAAAAGTTATCAGACCTTCGGCATCATATGATTTCATCGTTTTGTTTAGTCTGACTTCGACCATCAGTTTACGAAGGTCGCGTAACGCATCCTCCGATGATGCTTCGCTCATTGTCCTCAGCAGCCGGTCAGAACCTTCGACGAGAATGACATTGACTTCTTCCGGACTGATAGAAGGATATTCGCGCTTAATGATATAGCGTTTCATCTCGCCAAGTGCACCGGCAATCTCAACACCTGTGGGACCTCCTCCGATGACAGCAAATGTCAGCAGACGGCGGCGCCGGTCAGGATTCTGTTCGATAGCAGCGCGTTCGAGACGTAGCAGGACTTCATTACGGGTCCGTATTGCCTGCGATGTTGATTTAAGTGTGCATACACGTTGTTGTAAATCCGGAATACCGAAAAAATTATTGGTCGTTCCTGCGGCTATGATTAGTATATCATATGGAATCGTTTCATATTCGGTTATTACCGTTTTAGCTCCTGTGTCTATCGTGCGTACTCCGCCATAGTTGAAACGGCAGCCTTTCATTTTCTTTCCGCGGAATTCCCGCCTGAGAGGAAACGATATGCTTGCGGGTTCAAGTCCCCCTGAAGCTACCTGATAGAAAAGGGGTGGGAAACTATGATAATTATTCCTGTCGACTATGGTGACGTCGAACTTCGATTTGTCGATTTTCTTGCAGAAGGAGAGTCCGCCGAAGCCTGCGCCAATTACTACTATACGTTGTTTATAATTCATGTGCGTTAATATCTTTTATAAATATTAACGCACATGTAAGAGAAGTGTTCGATTATTGCGGTGGTGTTATTCGGCGTTTACCGGAGCGGGCTTCATAGTCATAAGTTCTTTACCGTTTGAGTTGAGCAGCATCACTCTTCCTTCTGAGCCTTCGATGGCTCCTGTAGTCTCTTCAAGTGCAATGATGATGGCAGATTCCTGTTCCATGTTTGGACAAGCCATGCGTGTCGAAGCGAGATTGCTAAAATCTATAGCGTTTGACTTGTCGGGATTGATATATAGGATGCCGTTGAAGAAATTGCACCCGGTGTTTCCATGAACTTTCAGCTCGTTGATGTCAATGAATATAGTGGCGTCTTCGTTTTCTATTGTTTTACCACCGACAGATGTAATCAGCCAGTTTCCGTTTAGGAAATCCATGTTGTGCTTTCGGGCGGAAAGTATTTCCGTCCCTTTGGCATTGATAAAATGCAGATATGTCTCGTGACCGAGATTATTGATTTTAAGAGTCAGAGGTTCGACACCCGAAAGAGCTTTCGTAATGGGATATTCATAGTCTGTCTCCGGACACATTTTCATTGTCGAAAGTACATTCTCGAAATTAACTTTCCCATCGGACGACACATTATATGTACCGTTGATGATATTGCATCCGTTCGAGGCATAAAATTTGCCGTCTTCTTTTTCGAAAGTAATATATGGCATTTCGTCTGTAACTGGAATGGCTTTGCCCGAAGCGGAAACGATAATCCATTCTCCGTTTAATTTTTCATTCATCTTTTCGTCTGCTTGGGTCTTATCGTTTTTTTCGACTTTCGCTGTTTTGTCAGTCTTTTTTTCTGTCGATGGTTTCTCTGTTTTTTCTACAGGTGTCGCAGAAGCACCACTCACTCCTGTTTTTTTCGGAAGTATGGTATCGAGGAGAGAGCATGAGCTTATGGTCGCTGCGGCTATCGTGGCTATGAGCGCATGGGTAATTTTCATAATCAATATATAATAATGTATTATGTCTTTATAACGTGCGGGCTAACGTTTTTGTTAGTTGGTGATGTAAGAATAAAGGCTGCCGACATTATGGGATGCGGCAGCCTTTAGCGTAATCTTTAAGCGAGCGCTTTCAGCGGCTTACTTGCGGATACCGAGCTCTTTCTGAGCGATGATGGCGCGGTAGCGGTTGATGTCTTTCTTTGCAAGATAGTCAAGAAGACGACGACGTTTACCAACCAGCATCTTAAGAGCGCGCTCTGTTGTATGATCTTTGTGATTTGACTTCAGGTGCTGAGTCAAATGAGCGATACGGACCGAGAATAATGCAATCTGTGCTTCAGGTGAGCCAGTGTCAGTCTTGCCCTTACCGTACTTCTCGAAGATCTGTACTTTTTCTTCAGAATTTAAATGCATTCTTACAGATGTTTAGAGGTTAATAAAATTGGTTTGCGGGTGCAAAGGTATTAAAAAAAATCGAATTGTTAAAATTATTTTGTCGGATTGCAATTAAAAGGTGACAAAATAATTAATCATCAGTCAATTGAGCTACGCTCTTTAACCGGATTACGGAAGAAAATCTTGTGGTCTACATATTCCTGAGCTGCAATCAGAGTCGGTTTCGGCAGCTTTTCGTAGTAGCGTGAGATTTCAATCTGCTCGCGGTTTTCAGAGATTTCTTCGAGATTGTCGTTGAGAGATGCGAATTCCTGTAGCTTCTTTTCGAGGTCGTGCTTCATTTCGCCTGCAATTTGGTTTGCTCGTTTGGCGATGATGCACACTGTTTCATAGACGTTGCCGGTGTCTTCGGAGAGCTTGATCATGTCGCGGGTGACAGTGTTAAGAGGGGCATTACTTTTCTTGTAGTCCATGATTCTTAATGTTTAGTGTTGCTATATTAAGTTTTTTATTATCAAGATAACCGATTAATCCTTAACGTATTTCGACGCTATTTTGAAAATGTTTTCAGCTTCGTGACGATTGGGACTATCGGGATAGTTATTAATAAATGAATAATATTCGTCAATTACTTCACGGAAGCGGTCGGCTTTGCGCTCGTCGACACTGAGGTCTGCTTCCTGATAGCGTGCTTTGAGCACGAGAAGTTCGAGGTCTTCTTTATATTTTGAGTAGGGGTAATCCTTAATGGCGTTACGAGCTACAATAACAGCGCTTTCATAGTTGTTACCCATGTATGTACCGAGGTTGTAATATAACTGGGCATTCTGGAGCTGTTTAAGTGTGAGCTTGTCCTGTAACTCGAAAATCGCGTTCTGCGCGATTGAAACTTTGTCGCTACGGGGGAAGTAGTCAAGGAATCCCTGAAGCTCCTGAATTGCTTTTATCGTGCCGGTCTGATCGAGCTGAGGTTCGGGGCTGTCAAGATAATAGCCATATCCGCAGTAGAAACGTGCCAGTTCGGCATATTTGCCTTTGGGATAACGGTTATAATATGTGCGGAAATATGCGCCTGATGTCTCGTAGTCGCGGTTTTCGTAGTTACTCATGGCAAGAAGATATAACGACTCTTCTGCCTTCTCCTGACCTTTAAGCACCGGAGCAATCTCTTCGAGAATGGTTGATGCCTGAACGTATCGTTTATCCTCGAACGCACGCTTTGCGAAGTCAAACTTATAGTTGATGTCGGTGCTTTTTTGCGCACGCTGATATTCACCGCAGGACGTCATCACACCGGCAAGCATCACGAGGGTTAATATTCTATATATGTGGGAGCGCATATGGTTCTCGATAGATTATAATATGCAAAGTTACAATTTTTTTGGTGAGTACGTATGCTTTTATCAGTGTTTTTACCGGCAAAAGACGGTAATTTAACTTTCCTTAGTGTAAAAGATGTCAACATTCAGGTATGTTCACAAAGAGTCAGCCGTTTTATTGGGCTGACTCTTTAGTGAAAAATATTTCAATTACGTTTATTGCTGATGGGCAGGGCGGAGGAGGTCGTTGACTGTTTTGACAGGATTGAATGTCTCTGCGGGAACTTCGACAAATACTGTCGACCAGTCACTCATCGCGCCGTTCCAAAGTCCGGGAAGTTCGAGCGCTTTCAGTTCTCTGCCGGCGAATGATTTCGAGGAAATGAAACCTGTGTTGTGGTCTACATAATCCGGGAGGTAATATGCACTGCCATCGGGTCGCTTGAGGTAGCATACGAGGTCAACAGGATTAAAGTGGGTAGCACTTTTCATCATAGCTTGCGCGCTTTCCGATTTGGGGTCAATCTGTGTCGATTCCAGAATCTGGGGTGATGCAGAGCCATCAGGGTTGACTGCGATGAATGGTCCGCCGCCGGGTTCACCTTCATTGCGCACCATGCCGCAGACACGAAGCGGACGGTTAAGTTTTTCTTTGATGTATTCAGCGAGTGCCCTTCCCGTAAGAGTATTAAGCCGTTTGTCCTCTATAGAAAGAGTTGTATGGAGGAAGTCAGCCATTTCTTTCAGTTCTGAGGGAGTGTAACATCCTGTATGGATTGATTCGAGATACTTCTCGATACGGTCATGAACAAGGATTAGAGTTCCACCGATGATTTGTTTGTAGCGGATTGTTTCTGTGCGTCGGCTGTCAGGAACAACATTATCTATGTTTTTAATGAAAACGACAGCAGAATCTATATCGTTGAGGTTTTCGATTAGCGCGCCGTGACCACCCGGGCGGAATACGAGTTTACCGTTGTCGTCGCGGAACAGCTCATTGTCTACCGTGGCAGCGACAGTGTCTGTAGATGGTTTCTGCTCTGACATCGAAATGTCAAATTTGAGACCGGTTTTAGCTTCGATGGCGGGTAATACCTCGCTGATTTTCTTTTCGAAAAGTTTTCTGTGGTCAGCCGAAACTGTGAAATGCAACCTGACTTTTCCGTTGGCTGCAGCTGTCTGTGCGCCTTCGATTAGCTGTTCTTCAAGAGAGGTGCGTACACCATCGTTGTATTTGTGGAATGTAAGAAGTGCTTTCGGAAGCTGACCGTAGTTCAATCCTTCGGGGCGAATGATGGCTGCGATTACATCTTTAGCGCGATTTTCATCTATCAGTTCTGCGATTGATTTATTGTAAAGACGCTTGCAAACGTCGGAAAGCTCGTCGTAGAATGGTGTCTCTTCAATATGGGCTAAGAGTTCTGCCACCGGGCTTCCTGGTTTAGGCGTGTCTTCTTCTCCGTCAACGAATGAGAAGAGAGCTTTGAACATTCTGGACGCAGCTCCGGAAGCGGGAACGAATTTCATGACTTCGCCACCGTCGGAAAGATATTTTTTCCAGCGTGCGATGGCTTCTTCTTCCTGTTCAGATGAGAGTTTTATGATGCCGTGTCCGATTGTGGCTGAGCCCGCCAGTTTGAGATAGGGGAAACCGGTCGAAAATTGTTTCAGCTGTTTTTCAACGGTTTCGGCACTTACGCCTTTACCGGCGATTTGCGCAAGGTCATTTTGGTTAAGCATGATGGTTAAGAGGTATGTTTTGTTAGTTGGATATGCGTTTAATCAGGTTATAAGCACCGACTATGCCGAGTTCACCTGCTTTACTCAGGTCTGCGATTCCTGCTTTACGGTTGCCCAGTTTCAGGTGGACGTAGCCACGGTTGAAATATGCTTCACCGAGGTCGTCCTTTAGCTCGATTGCTTTAGTGAATGCTTCAATAGCTGCCTTATAGTCTTGACGTTCGACAAGAACTATACCTTTATTGTACCAAGCAGGCGCCATTCTCGGAGAGAGTTCTATGGCTTTTGTATATCCTTCGAGTGCGTCATCAAGAAGTTTAAGGCGCATTTTATTTTTTGTAGCCGGGTCAGCAGACAATCCTTCCTGAGTCGAAGCATTACCGTGTGTCATCAATTCATAACGATGATAATCTGCTTGTGCATTAAGTAGATAGGAAAGGGGATAATCTGGCGTCAGCTCTATGGCTTTGGCAAGGTCGCGGCGAGCGGCGTCATAGTCTCTGACTGTAAGAAAATCCATGGCTCTCCCAAGATAATCGATTGCACGCGGGTTGTGGGTAGCCAGATATGAATTATAATACTCGACAGATTTGAAATGACGGTCATATATATCCTGGTCAAGAGTCGGCAGACTGCTGGTCACAACTATCACAAAGCGCAACATTCTTGTTGCATTGAGGTCGTCAACTTCTTTTATATAATATGTGCCGGGTCTAACTTCCGAAGGGGAAGAGTAATATGAGAGTTCCATAAGGGGCTGCAACTCGATTGAAAGGTTGCGGTCCTGAATATGGCCGCGGATGGCGCTGTTGTTATATTCTTCTTCCGTCTGCGTGTTGTTGTCGACAGTCAGAAGCGAAGCGAAACGTTTCGAAACAAGGTCGGAAGGTATGTCGTCTGCTTCCGTGTTCTGATTAGCCGCCGGATCGGTCTGGGTGTTAGGCATCGCAGCTTTTGCAAGAGCCATTGCCTTATCGAAATCACGTTTTGCAGAATGAAGATTGCCGCTCTGACGGGCAAATTCGCCGCGAAGATAGAAAGCTCCGGGAAAATCGGGGAATGCGTCTATAACTCGGTTGATATCAGCTGTCGCAGCCGCATATTCTCCTTTTTTACCATATATTACGGCTCGGTTGTAGAGTGCCCGATAGTCGTCAGGGTTAAGACTGAGTACTTTGGAAAAATCAGCGAGCGCACGATCATTGGCACTTACTTCAGCAAGAAGCAGACCCCGGTTGAAAAGGGCTGTGACATTGAGCGGTTCAAGTTCGATAGCATAGTCATAGTCTGCCATCGCCCCGAAATAGTCGTCCTGATGGTAACGTAGGAATGCACGGTTGATATACAGACCTGCAAGCCTGGGCTGTAGCTTGATAGCCTCGTTCATATCAGTAAGGGCGGTAGCATAATCGCCGTTGGAATTAATGGCGATATCGGCGCGCATGATATATGCATTCAGTGAGTTACGGTTGATTTCAAGGGCTTTGTCGATATCGGCGGAGGCTGCCGTGGTGTCGGTCTGCTCTAATCTTAGTCGCGCTCTGCCAAGATATCCGTTGGCAAAATTTGGATAGTAGCGTAAGAGTTCTTTATAGGTGGAATCAGCATCGTCATAATTCTTGGTCTGTTGCTGTGCGATTGCCATGTTGAACATTATCTGTCGGTTTCGCGGCAGGAGCTCGAGAGCATGCTTGTAATCATCAATGGCTTCACGGTCTTTTCCTAAATTCTGACGTGCCACACCGCGGGCTTCCCAAGCATCTGAGAGGAACGGGTTGAGCTCAAGGGCTTTGCTCGCATCGGCTTCCGCTCCGGCGAAATCTTCAAGGTTTATTTTGGCTACAGACCGTAGAAAATAAGGTTTCGCAAGATAGGGCTTTGCCTGAATTGCCTGATTGAAATATTGGATTGAAAGCAGATAATCTTCAAAATACAAAGCATTCTGACCGACGCGGATAACCTGGTCGGCATTGACTTGCGCTTCTGTCTCTACCGGTACAAAAATCAGGCATGACAGAAACGTAACCAAGAATTGTATTAGACGATTTCTCATTGTCCTCTTACGCGAAGTCGTTCGTTTAGCAGTATGTTTGGAATTTACAAATTTACAAATAATCGGTTGCAGAGACTCACAAAAAAGGTTAATGTTTACTCTTGTCTGTGTTTTCAGCGTTCGGGTTTGTGTGGCGGGGATTATGAGCGCGCTTTTGTTTCGATTTCTGATTGTCCTTATCGGCAGTATCCTTATGGTGGGAAGCGGGGCGATGATTGCGCTTGCCGCGATAAGTTTGTTTGCGCCGGTTGCGACCGGACTGCTTACGTTCTGATTTTGGTTGATAAGCAGGCTGTTCGCCTAATTCAGCTGGAAGTGTCTCTTTGCGTACTTCGTTACCGAGAAAATCCTCTATCATCCCGAACCGCTGTTGGTCACGACCTGCGACAAGAGTGACGGCTTTACCGTCTGTTCCTGCTCTCGCTGTTCGGCCTATACGGTGGACATAATCTTCTGCTTCGCGCGGTACGTCATAGTTGACAACCATGCTTATATCGTCGATATCTATGCCGCGGGCAACGATATCGGTTGCAACAAGTATATCGATGCGACCTGCCTTGAAATCGAGCATCACTTTTTCGCGGTCTGCCTGGTCGAGGTCGGAGTGCATTTCCCCGGTCTTCCATCCCGAACGCTTCAGTTCGCGTGTCAGCTCTTTGACGTTGAGTTTGGAGGCGGCGAATACGATTACGCGTTTTGAGTGATATGTCTTAAAAAGATATTTCAGTACGGCAGGTTTCTGAACCTCATGGCATACGATAGCCGACTGGTCTATGTTATCGGATGGTTTTGAAACGGCGATTTTCACCTCGACCGGATTGTTTAATATTGTCCTGGCGAGCCGCTGGATTTTCGGGGGCATTGTCGCTGAAAAAAGGAGGGTCTGGCGTTCTGAAGGCAGTTGCTTGGCTATCTGAAGTATATCATCGGAAAATCCCATGTCAAGCATACGGTCAGCCTCATCAAGCACGAAGAACGAGACTTTTGAAAGGTCGACGTAGCCCATTTTCATGTGAGCGAGCAGACGACCGGGGGTGGCGATGACAATGTCGGCTCCCATTTTCAGACCACGTTGCTGACGGGCAAATTCCTTGCCGTCGTTGCCGCCGTGGATTGCAAGGCTCGTCACCGGTACGAAATAAGAAAAACCTTCCATCTGACGGTCAATCTGTTGAGCCAATTCGTGTGTTGGCACCATTACTACGCAATTCACCGCATCTTCAGGATATCCTCCGTCGTTGATTAAACTGATTATCGGTAAAAGATAGGCAGCCGTTTTACCTGTACCGGTCTGAGCGCACGCTATCATATCGTCGCCGTTGAGTATGGGACCGATTGCTTGTTCCTGAATGGGTGTGCATTCCTCGAATTGCATTGCATCGAGAGCGTCGAGCACATCATACCCTAAATCGAATTCGTCAAATTTCATTAAATCTTTAATCGTTTCGGAGTTATAATTGCAAAATTACTAAAAAGTGCCCTATGAGCATGGCATCACGGTGTATTTTTTGAAAAGACTTTATGCCCGATGATTATAGCAGTCATAAAAATTTGCTAATTTTGCAGTACAAATCAATCTGAAAATAGAGAGTTAAAGAGAAGTGAGGCAATTATTTCGAATACTTTTTGTTTTAGTCGCTTTATTATCATCTGCCTTAAAGGCTGATGCGATTTCCTTTGCTCTTGATTCTATTGCCGCATGGGGAAAGTTTCCCCGCTTCTGTGTCGGAGTGTATCGTTGGGGTGATAAGTTTTTCAACTCTTATGATTCTACCTATGTTGAAGGCACAGGTTATAAATTTAATGTAAAAATCAAAGCCGATTCTTGGTCTGATTATTATGATTTCCGATTGCCTGACGAGGTCGCTATGAGCATGAATTCCGACCAATCCACGACTTTGGGTGCTTATATCACATATCTTGCTGTATCGGCAGGATATGACATAAATGTAAGTAAGCTGATTACCGGAGCACAACGCACGCGCAGCCGTTTCAATTTTGGTTTTAACTGCAGCTTGTTGTCTGTGCAATGGCAATATATGAGCAATGATGTCGGTACGACTATAAAACGTATTGAAGAACATGGGCGTTATGAGCGTACGGACATACCATTCGACGGAATAAATACATCCTTATGGTCGCTCGAAGCATATTACTTCTTTAATCATAAGCGTTATTCTCAGGCTGCCGCCTTCAATTTTAGTAAAATTCAGGAGAAAAGTCAAGGCTCGTTCTATGCCGGTCTGTCTTTGTCAAATAATAAATATAAATTTGATTTCAGCGGTCTTCCTGATCGTTTTTTGAGTTATTTGCCTGAAACATGGGCGCAAAATACATATAAAGTCTCTACCAAGAATTATTCTGTCGTGCTTGGCTACGGCTATAATTGGGTTTTTGCCAGGCATTGGCTTATGGGCATTAGCGAATCGCCTATTATCGGTTGGCGGCGCGGCGATATCAACAGCCACTTCGACAGCAATTCATTTGCCTTGTCTAACCGTTTCCGACTATCTGTAGTGTGGAACAACGGTAGATGGTTTGCCGGTATGTCAGGAACGTTTGATGCTAACCTTATATACGATAAAGATCACACATTTATCGCCGGATTGCTTACTTTCGAATCTTCGATTGGATATCGCTTCAATATCTGGTAATGATAAAAATAGAATGGGGCACCATAGCGGCACCCCATTTCTATCTTAGAAAATCTTTTATGAAATTACTGCTTTCCTGAAACAGCTACTTCGCGGTTGATTTTGGCAACAAGACCCTGGAGCACTTTGCCCGGACCGAGTTCTATAAACTCTGTAGCGCCGTCAGCAATCATATTCTGTACGGTCTGTGTCCATCGTACGGGTGCGGTCAGCTGAGCGATAAGGTTATTCTTGATTTCTTCAGGGTCGGTGTGAGGTTTGGCATCGACGTTTTGATATACAGGACAAGTCGGAGTAGAGAACTTGGTGTTGGCGATTGCTTCAGCAAGCTCTGCACGGGCTGGCTCCATACATGGTGAGTGGAATGCGCCGCCGACTTTGAGTTTGAGAGCGCGTTTCGCACCGGCAGCAAGAAGCTGTTCGCAAGCTGCGTCGATAGCCTCGATTTCACCGGATATTACAAGCTGACCGGGGCAGTTGTAGTTTGCGCAGACAACCACGCCGGGAATCCCTGCGCAGATTTCTTCAACTTTTTCATCAGGAAGAGCGAGAACAGCAGCCATGGTCGACGGTTTGAGCTCGCATGCTTTCTGCATAGCCTGTGCGCGGGCTGCCACGAGACGGAGACCGTCTTCGAAGCTGAGTGCGCCGGCTGCGACGAGGGCAGAGAATTCACCGAGCGAGTGACCGGCAGTCATGTCGGGTTTGAATTCTTCGCCGAGCGATTTTGCAAGAAGAACTGAGTGAAGGAAAATAGCAGGTTGTGTGACGGCGGTCTGACGAAGGTCCTCATCGGTGCCGTTGAACATCAGGTCTGTGATTCTGAAACCGAGAATCTCGTTGGCTTTTTCAAACAACTCGCGGGCTTCGGGATTGTTGTCGTAGAGGTCTTTGCCCATACCTACAAACTGGGCTCCCTGACCGGGGAAAACATAAGCTATCATTATTCGTTTATTATTGGTTTTTAGTTTATTCCTTTTTGTCGGTGCAAAGTTAGACATTATTTCGCAAAAAATGCCTAATTTTACTTTTACAATTATTCTTGTTCTATATAATATAATGTGTACTGTTTTACATCAGCTTCTTTTCATAGGAAATATACGCGGATGGCAACTGATAATCATTCTGTTGGTTATCTTTATCGTTTTACTCGTGCCGGCGCTCTTCGGCTTTGTATTGGGGAGGAAAAGTGCAGGAAAAAATTGTAAACACCGTCGTCGCTAACTTTTTTTATGATTATATAGCCTATATAATTACCGTTGAATCGAAAAAATGACGTATCTTTACATTCACAAATAATATCACTATTATATATCCATTTCTTAAATTATGAATATTCCTGCAATAATACCTTTGTTTCTTGGCAATATCAGAGGCTGGCAATTGATTATCATACTTCTTGTTATCCTTCTGCTTTTCGGTGGTAAGAAAATTCCTGAACTCATGCGCGGTCTCGGCAAGGGAGTCAACAGCTTCAAGCAAGGTCTCGAAGAGGCTAAAGCTGAGCTCGAGAAACCCGTAGAGAAGCCGGAGAAAAAAACATCTGACAGTTCAGAAGAAAACAAAGACTGATATCGCTGCGAGAGCTGATTATGGCTGAGCAGAAATCAGAAATGTCATTCTGGGGTCACCTCGATGTACTTCGGGGTGTCCTTTTTAAGATTGCCGGAGTCGTTATAGTCCTCGGCATTGCGGCGTTTATCATAATGCCCTGGTTCTTTGACCATGTCATCCTCGCTCCATGTTCGGGAACGTTTGTTACATATAAGTTTTTTGACCTTATTTCCGGCGCTGGCATTTTGCCATCCGAACTTGCGACAGATGATTCATTCCATGTAAATCTCGTCAGTATGCAGCTCACGACGCAGTTCTTTATCCATATGTCTGCATCGTGTTGGCTTGCGTTCATTCTCGGTTTCCCGGTTATTATCTATCTGCTGTGGACCTTTGTCGAACCGGCTCTGTATGAAAGTGAGAAGCGCGGCATCCGCAAGGCTTTCCTCTTTGGTAACATAATGTTTTTCCTGGGAGTCCTCGTCGGATATTTCATAGTCTTGCCTCTTGCCGTAAGGTTCTTGTCGCAATATACGTTGAGTGACCGGATTACAGGCATGATTTCGCTTGACTCTTACATGGACAACTTTTTTACGCTCATCCTTCTTATGGGTATGGTGTTCGAATTGCCGCTTCTCGCATGGTTGCTCGGAAAGATGGGTCTTTTAAGGCGTAAGTTCTTTGGGAAATATCGCAAGCATGCAATAGTTGCAATACTTGTTCTTGCCGGACTTATCACTCCTACCGGAGACCCGTTCACATTATTTGCCGTCTTCATTCCGGTTTATGCACTGTGGGAATTCAGCTCACGGCTTGTTCCGAAAGCTGACCCCGAAGAAGATTGAAATTTCAGAAGCACCATAATATTCCCTAACCTTTAATTTTAAGCCATGAAATCGAAATTCAATCTGGGATTATTGCCCAAAGTGCTTATCGCAATAGCTTGTGGTATAGGCGTAGGAACGATAGCCCCGATGTGGCTTGCAAGAATTTTCGCTACGTTCAATGCTGTTTTCAGTGAATTTCTCGGGTTTGTAATTCCTTTGCTTATAGTCGGTTTTGTTGCACCTGCCATTTTTGAAATAGGTTCAAAAGCGGGCCGTATGCTG
Organism: uncultured Bacteroidales bacterium; assembly: GCA_947175535.1. Lineage (GTDB taxonomy): Bacteria > Bacteroidota > Bacteroidia > Bacteroidales > Muribaculaceae > CAG-873. Next base: position 11,582 of record CAMWNF010000020.1, on the reverse strand, counting down.
GTAGTAACCGCTTTGATTGCGTATGCAATGACTTTCGCATCGGGAATGATGTCTTATTTCATTTCTGAACTCACATTTCCTTCAATGATAACGCCTGACGCTTACGTTGCGTCACAGGCAGAGAGTGTAAGTGTCGCACCATATTTCACAGTTGAGATTGAGCCGCTTATGAATGTTATGACTGCGCTCGTTCTCGCCTTTGTACTCGGACTTTGTTTGTCGGCGATTGACAGCTCGGCTCTAAGGAATGTGTTGCTCGATTTCCGCAAAGTCATCAACCTGACCATCAGCAAGGTCATAATTCCGTTGCTTCCTATTTATATATTCGGTATATTCATGTCTATGACCATTACCGGAGAGGTTAGTTCTATGCTCAAGACATTTGCCGGAATTATAGCGGTTATATTTGCCATGCACGTCGCGTTACTTATCTTGCAATACGTTATCGCGTCATTCTTTTCAGGCCTTAATCCTTTCAAAGCCCTCTGGCGCATGATGCCCGCATATTTTACAGCGCTTGGCACTCAGTCATCAGCCGCGACAATTCCTGTCACCTTGCGTCAGACTGTGGCTCTGGGGGTAGATAAGGAAACTGCGGGGTTTGTTATACCGTTATGTGCGACAATCCACATGTCAGGTTCGACGCTTAAAATTGTCGCCTGCGCCCTCGCGCTCATGATTACGCATTCCATGCCATATTCCACACCGATGTTTGCCGGTTTTATCGCAATGCTCGGCATAACTATCGTTGCCGCTCCGGGAGTTCCGGGCGGTGCAATAATGGCGTCCTTAGGTCTGCTTTCTTCGATGCTCGGCTTCACGGATGCAGATAATGCCCTGATGATTGCTCTTTATATTGCTATGGACAGTTTCGGCACGGCATGCAATGTCACCGGCGACGGCGCGATAGCTCAGATTGTCGCGCGTATTTTCCGCCATTCGCCTGTGCGAAAATCAGTTTGATTTCTTTATCGGTCTTTATTCAGCACCTCATATCAGTCTCATCAGTTCGATTTTATTGATGAGATGGAATTGTTGTGTGTTATTTGTTGTGTAAATTATTCAAAAATAATTTGCACGATAAAAATATTAGTTATATCTTTGCAATATAAAAATTATTTATATCTTTAATACATTTCATTATGAAAAACCGATTTACAAAAGCCTTTGACTTTTTCAAGAAACTGTCTGAAACTACCTGTCTTTACAACGAGTTATGGAAAGAACACACCATAGCATTGTTAAAGTCGCCACGTGAAACTGACAAAACGCCTCTGATTTCCGACATCATAGAGTCGATTACCAACAACAACCGCGGGCTAATCTACGTCAACACCGAACACCGGGCGGATTCTTTCGTCGGGCGTTTTGCCTCAAACGAAGATTTAATGATTTTTACTCCTGAGTTCGAATCTCCTGATTCTACCGATGACTATGCAGATATCGTCATCAAGGGCATTGAGGATGCAGTCATTGAAACTGGCATCCAAATATTCATCATAGATTCCGTAACGCGCATAGCGGCAATGTCGTTTGGCAAAAATTCATCTCCTGCCTATATCATGAAACGACTTGCAGTGCTTCAGTCGCGTTACAATCTTTCCTTTCTCGTCATTGCTCACACCTCGACCAAGTCTGTCGACCGCGCCCTGAAAACTCTATCTGATTGTGAAATTCCTATGTCGGAAGAAAATAACTCTGACGCGCAGGATTTTTCTGCCATTTTCGGAAAACCCGCTGCAGACACAAAGACTGAAGTAGTCGCGAAGCCCTCTCCGAATCAGGCGGAGATTATCGGAAAGAATTGTCACTCTATGACAGGAAAGACTCCTGACCCGCGTAAACCCTGGAAACGCTCCAATTCCTTGAATTTCTAAACTCAGAAACCACAGCTGCATAAAAATTTTTGCTGATATAGTAAAAGTTATTAACTTTGCATTGGAATGGTTGTCCGATGGATTGTAGAGACAATTCGCTTTAAGGACATCAAAAAGGGAACGGGGTGAGAGTCCCCGACAGTACCCGCTGCTGTAAGTTCCGCTTATGATGATGTGCGTAGTCATCATAAATTCAGTCGTTTGCATTGTGTCACTGACCTGATGGTCGGGAAGGCGCAAGCGACAGGGACAAGTCAGAAGACCTGCCATTTCGCCTCTGCAGAGTATGCCCCGGGTGATGGGTAATCCTGAAAATTTTTGCTTGATTCGTTAAGATTGTAGGCAGATTTCAAGATTTTGACCGTTTCCCGATTGCGTCTTTGTTTTGTGGCGTAAACGGGATATTTTTTTATATACTAATGTATTAACATTCAGATAGGAATGTATAAATAACATGATGAATAATATAAAAAAGGTAATATTAGGTTTGCTCATTGTTACTGGTTTCTCGTCCTGCAACAAGGATAATGTCATTATTTCCAATGAGCCGGAATTGCCTGTCGGTGTACCGGTTGCACCGGAATTGCCTGACCCCGTCGGTGAATTCAGCGATATGTTTGCTTCGCCGTCATATTTTTATCGTAATACGACACGATATACCTTTGTCGGACGAAAGGTTGTTCTGACTCCGCTTATCGATGGCGACAGTTATGAATGGACTGTCGACGGTCATCCCTCGGATTTCACCGGACGCAGTTTTTCGTTCACTCCCGAAGCTCCGGGAGAATATATTATAGGAGTCAAAATTGACGGTAAAATCAGTGGAAAGGTCAAGGTGGTATGTGTGTCGACATCCGAGCGTGAGAATTATCAGGCAGGAAGCTCAACGGTTGCGATGGTATATGAATATGTTCCTGCGCCGGGGCAGTTTATCAACGAAGATATTCCATCAATGACTCCCGACGAGGCTGCCGGATGGGCTGGGGGGCGTCTTTTCGACGGCGAGATTGTCTCGCTCGGAGGTTTTGGCGGATATATTACAGTCGGCTTCGGGCATTCGATAGGGAATTTTTCTATAAAAGGCAATGCTTTTGTCAATAAGGGTGGGGCATCTAATGAGCCGGGCATAGTTTATGTAATGCAGGATGTGAACTGCAACGGACTGCCTGACGACGAATGGTATGAACTGCGTGGTAGTGAGAGCGGAAAAGAAACATGTATTCAAAATTATTCCGTTACATATCGCCGTCCTTCGTCGCCCAAATCGGCTGTCGAATGGACCGATTGCTTCGGCGAACAAGGCACTATTGACTATATGGCATCATTCCATAAGCAGAATTATTATTATCCGTCATGGATAACAGCCGGGGAATATACTCTGCGCGGCACACTTGTGTCTGTAGAAAGTCGTTTCGAAGCTGGTCAATGGTTTATATCGCCGCTTGAGAGAGGCTATGCCGACAACATAGGTTCAAACCACGACGTATTCTATATTGAAGATGCTGTTTATTCTGACTTGACGCCAATAAAATTACAATATATCGATTTTATTAAAATACAGACGGGAGTCAATGGCAAGTGTGGGGCACTTGGCGAACTCTCGACCGAAGTATGCAAAATTGAAATTTCTGTAAGTGAGAAATAAAGTCATTTTTTCTGCCCTCCTGTTCTGTGTGGCCCGACTGTTGTCGGGCTGCATGGAGTGGGATTACGATATTGACAACGAGGAGTTTAATGCTCCCGGAAACGGTCTTTTTATTGTCAACGAAGGCTGTTTTCAATATGGTAATGCTTCGCTTTCTTTTTATAATCCGTCTGACAATACTATTGAAAATGAGATATTTCTCCGCGCAAATGGCATGAAACTCGGCGATGTAGCGCAGTCTATGACTATCTACGGCGATAAAGGCTGGGTGGTTGTCAATAACAGTCATGTAATATTCGCGATTGACCTCAAGACGTTTCGTGAAAAAGGAAGGATTGAAAACCTCACCTCACCTCGATATATTCATTTTGTTAATGATAAAAAGGCTTACATCAGTCAGTTGTGGGATAATAAAATTTATATAGTTGACCCCTCACGTTACGAAGTCACCGGTTATATTGAAGTACCAGGCATGTCGGCGCAGACTGGTTCGACCGAGCGAATGGTTCAGATTGGACAATATGTCTACTGTACCTGTTGGAGCTATCAGAATACAATCATTAAAATTGATACTGAGACTGATAGGGTAGTGGATGCCCTTGAGGTTGGCATACAGCCGCGTTCGCTTATAGTAGACCGTAACGGACGTTTGTGGACAATTACTGACGGAGGCTATGAGGGATCGCCGTTTGGCTACGAGACCCCTGCGCTCGTATGTGTCGACCCTGATGATTTTTCGGTTGTCAGACGCATGAAATTCAAGTCCGGTGATTCTCCTCGCGAGTTGATTATCAGCGGTGATGGTTCGCGATTGTATTGGATAAATGAATCTGTCTGGAGAATGGATGTATCTTCCGAATATCTCCCTGCTCGTCCGTTCATAGAAGAACGTTCGACAAAATATTACAGTCTGACTGTTGCGCCGGTTGGTGGTGACATTTATGTCGGGGATGCTATAGATTATCAACAGCCGGGCATTATCTATCGCTATTCATCTTCCGGCAACTTGCTCGACCAATTCTACGTCGGCGTCACCCCCGCAGCCTATTGTTGGAAATAGAAATACAGACTGATGGGACACAGATTGTTTCAAAGAATAAATCCTATATGGTTAGAACGTTTTTTGATGTGGACGCTATATATAGCGTCCCTACAGTTCGTTGCCCCCAATATTAGTGCACGAGACTTAAATGAATTGGTGGTTTTAGGCAAACGTCCGATGAAGGAAATCGGTGTGCAGAAAACAGATTTTGATTCACTTGCGTTGAAAGAAAACATTGCATTGTCAATGGCTGATATTCTGACTTTCAATTCATCTGTATTCGTCAAAAGCTATGGTCGCGCGACATTATCGACCGTCGCTTTCCGTGGAACATCGCCGAGTCACACCCAGGTGACTTGGAACGGTATGCGCATCAATAATCCCATGCTCGGCATGACTGATTTTTCGACGATACCGTCGTTTTTCATCGACAATGCTTCTCTGCTTCACGGTTCGTCATCGGTCAACGAGACCGGCGGCGGACTCGGCGGACTTGTTCGACTTTCGACAGCTCCCGAAAATCATGAAGGTTTCACTGCTCAATATGTTCAAGGCATAGGCTCATTTACCACTTTCGACGAATTTATCCGGCTCGGTTACGGCAACGACCGCTGGCATTTCTCTACACGTGCCGTATATTCATCTTCGCCAAATGATTACAAATATATCAATCACGATAAGAAACTGAATATCTACGATGATGATAAAAATATCATCGGACAATACTATCCGACCGAGCGAAATCGTTCGGGAGCCTATAAGGATTTGCACGTCCTTCAGGAGATATACTACGACAACCGCCGTGGCGACCGTTTAGGGCTGAGCGCATGGTATATCAATTCCAATCGCGAATTGCCTATGCTCACGACCGACTACGGTGACGAGCGTGATTTTGAAAACCGTCAGCGCGAACAGACTTTCCGCGGTGTCCTGTCGTGGAATCACTCTGCCGAAATATGGAAAACGGTCGTTCGCGGGGGCTATATCCATACTCATATGGCATATGATTACCGCCGTGAGGTTACGGAGGGCAACTGGACTGTGATGACGCGCTCACGTAGTCGGGTCAACACTTTCTTCGGTCAGGCTGAGGGCGAAGTGAGTCCTTGGCGGAACTGGTATTTCACTGCCACACTTTCAGCGCATCAGCATTTTGTCAGAAGTGAGGATAAAAACATTATCGTCCAGGACGGAGACCGGGCGATTATAGGCTATGACAAAGGTCGCATTGAGTTATCGGCATCGGCGTCAGCCAAGTGGCAGCCGGTCAAACGTCTCGGTTTATCTTTAGTCCTTCGCGAAGATATGTTCGGTGACCGTTGGGCACCTGTGATTCCTGCGTTTTTTGTCGACGGACTGCTGTCGCGTCGCGGCAATGTTATGATAAAAGCCTCTGCGTCGCGCAATCATAAATTTCCGACACTCAACGATATGTATTTTCTGCCTGGAGGAAATCCAGATTTGAGAAGCGAACAGGGATGGACGTATGATGCCGGCTTGAGTTTCGGACTGAAAGGCGACAAGCCTTTGCCATTTACCTTCGACGGTGGCGTCACGTGGTTTGACTCGCATATCGATGACTGGATTATCTGGCTTCCTACGCCAAAAGGCTTTTTCTCTCCGCGCAATGTCAAGACTGTTCATGCTTACGGCCTCGAAGGGAAACTGAATCTGGCGGTTAAATTGTCATCTGACTGGTTGCTCGATGTCAACGGGTCATATTCTTGGACACCATCTGTCAACGAGGGTGAAAAAATGTCTCCCGCCGATCAGTCTGTCGGCAAGCAGCTGCCTTACGTCCCTAAGCATTCAGCCTCGCTGACCGGGCGTCTGACATGGAAAACGTGGAGTTTCCTTTATAAATGGGCTTATTATTCTGAGCGTTACACTATGTCGAGCAATGACCTGACTCTAACCGGACGTCTGCCTAAGTATTATATGAGTAACATCTCACTCGAAAAGTCCCTGTCATTCAAACCTGTCGACCTGCAGCTGAAACTTGCGGTCAACAATCTTTTCAACGAAGATTATCTTTCAGTCCTTTCCCGACCTATGCCGGGCATCAACTTCGAATTCTTTATCGGCATAACTCCAAAATTCTGAGATTATCCTGGAAATAAAAGAAGGCGATAAGCCATATTCGACCCATCGCCTTCTGATTATAGAGTACGTCTATTTTTAACGGATATATTCTTTGGTAACCTTACCTGCGCGGCGAACGATATAAATGCCGTTTTCAGGATTGTTTACACGGATGCCCTGAAGGTTGAAGTACTCTTCCTTACCCTCGTTGACATCTGCTGCAACACCGACAATACCGCTTGTTTCTCCGTTAGCATTCTGCCATGCGAGTACAGGGTAGCCATTGTTGAGTTTTTCATTGAAACCATCCCAACCGGTGATTTCTCCCTGAAGTTCTTCGGTTGACTTACCTTCAGAGACAGCATCTCCGTTCAAAAGAACGCCATCCCATACGAGTACGTTGTTTGTATTGACTGTGAGATTGTTCTGTTCAAAAACAACGGGAGCATTCTTATTCTGACAGGTAATTGCGCCATTCCATGCTGCAACATTTTTCAAGTTAAGAGTACCGCCGCTAAATGCGTCATTAACGCCTGCCACGATACCGGCGGCGATTGCCTTACCTGTAACTTTACCTGAAGCATAAGCATTTTCGATAGTCACAACGGTGTTGTCGTTAAGAGCGCCGACGAGACCACCTGCATAACCTGTCTCTGATGCAACTTCGACTGCAGAATAGCAGTTGCGGATAACAGCTTTTTTGCTTGCCTGAACGCCTGCGATAAGACCGCCTGCATAGAAGTTGCTTATTTTACCGGTTGCGTAGCAGTTTTCAAGGGTTGCATCAAAAGCATATCCAACGAAAGTGCCTGAAGTGCCCCATGCTCCTGATACATTTGCCGAGCAGTTTTCGAGTCCGAGGTTCTTGATTTCACCGGTGAAGTTAGCGAACATCGCTGCATTACCGCCAAAATCTGTAATTGTCAGATTCTTGATGACGTGGTTATTACCGTTTACATGAACAAATGCTGTAGCGTTGATGGTGGTGAACGATGCATCTTTCATATCGATGTCTGCATCGAATTCCACATAGTAGTCAGCTCCCATTATATTGCTGCCTAATGCAGTCAGGTCTGCGGGAGTTGAGATTATGTAAGGATTATCTTCCGAGCCTAAGAGAGCTCCGACTTTGCTTGGGTCAAAATTCAACATCGCCGCAGCTACACGGCCTTCTTCTCCTTCGACAATCTGACCCTCAGCTTTCTTGGGGTCGCGGCTATTATATACATAGATATTGGCTGTGCCATTTTCGAGGGGTTCGGCAACGATTGAAGAATAACCGTTGTTGCAAACATAGTCGGGGTTCTGCCATGTTTCGATGATAGCTCCGGATTCGTCGAAAATTGCGATATCCATTGTTCTTGTGTTGGCTGGATTAGGAGTCTGCAGATAATTGAATACATAGTAACGGACGCCATTGAGAACGAATGTGTCGAAACCGCAGTTGTCTGTGTTGACAAATTTCTTAAGTGGAGTTTGATAGAATGCCCAGTCAAAGAAATCACCGGTTGAAGTGTTCTGACAGAAATCATTCAGTCCGCCATAGTTGGCAAACATCTGGAAGCCGGTATATTCATACTCGCGTTCGGCGAAGTCGTCGAATGTTGCGTCAACAGGCTGAGCGATGGTCTGCGTGTAGGCACTTGTTATTGCATTATAAAGATATTTTGAAGTTGAAGCATCAACGTTCAGTTTATCACCCTCATGTGAGATGTTGACAATGCGCACCAATTGAGAATATTTGTTGGGAGCTTTTGAGAAGCTGGGTGCGATGAAGAAAACGGCGTCTTTTGTGAGATCACCGAGAACGCGACCAACGCAGTCGATACGACCGATGCCTGAATGTCCATCAACGCCATCTGTGTAATCGGCAGGTACACCGAGGTCGAAGCGTTCGGCTTTACCTGTTGTCGGATTGTAGATGGTCCAGACTGTTGAGCTTAACGGAGCAGCCGTGAAGAAGTGACCGATAAGGAAGTTACCGGCTTCGTCCATTGAAATCGCTGTTCCATAGACGTCGGGAGTTGCTACGCCGGCTTCGTTGGGAAGAGTGATGCCGGCGAGTGAAGGAAGTTTATAAACGTCTTTCCAACCGTTTTCTGTAATTTCGGCGATGCTCATGGTCTTCATGTTGACGGTGTAGATTTTTCCGTCTTTGCCATGGCCGAAACGTGAACATGACGTAGCCTTGATTGCAGTCTCTGAAGACCAGTCGGGAGCTGCTGTTGTCCATGTGGCGTTGAGATCTTTGGTTTCGTATTTCCAAAGTTGTGTAAGACCACTTCCTGCGTTAATGCTTACTGCCGGCACGATAAGAGCGGCTGCAAGAACTGAAAGTAAATGTTTTTTCATTTGAAAAGTTAATAAAATGGTTGATATTAAGGTAATAATGTGTTTTTAATGTTTTTTAGAACTCGCTCGAGAAGTGGAAGCGGATTTTGGGGAAGTCTGACTGAGCCATCTGGAGGACGTAGTTCGAGTCGGCGAGGAAAACATCGCGTCCCTCACGGTCTACTGCCATGAACTGGTGCTTGCGGCGTTTGAAGGCGGCAAGTGCTTCGGCGTCATCGCTTTCTATCCAGCATGCTTTATAGAGTGATATCGGCTCCCAGCGGCATTGCGCGCCATATTCGTGGAGCAGGCGGTACTGGATGACCTCAAACTGGAGCTGACCGACTGTGCCGATTATCTTGCGACCGTTGAACTGGTTGACAAATAGCTGTGCAACACCTTCGTCCATAAGTTGCTGTATGCCTTTTTCAAGCTGTTTCGACTTCATGGGGTCGGTATTCTCGATATATTTGAACATCTCAGGCGAGAAGCTCGGCAGTCCTTTGAAATGGATGTTTTCGCCTTCGGTCAGAGTATCGCCGATTTTGAAATTTCCGGTGTCGGGTATGCCGACGATATCGCCGGGAAAAGCTTCGTCGACAATGTTCTTTTTCTGAGCCATGAAGGCTGTCGGCGACGAGAATTTCATCATCTTGCCCGAGCGGATATGCTTGTAGTTGGCGTTGCGTTCGAATTTTCCAGAGCATACTTTCACGAAGGCTATACAGCTGCGGTGGTTGGGGTCCATGTTGGCATGGATTTTGAACACGAAACCGCTGAAAGCAGGCTCTTCGGGGCGCACCTCGCGCTCGACGGTGTTGACGGGGCGGGGCGACGGAGCTATCTGCACGAAGCAGTCGAGCAATTCTTTGACACCGAATGTGTTGAGGGCGGAGCCGAAGAAGACGGGAGCGGTCTGACCGGCAAGGTATTCGTCGACATTAAATTCGGGGTAAACGCCTTCGATAAGTTCGAGGTCTTCACGCAATTTCGCCGCATCAGTCTCGCCGACGGCTTCATCGATGCGCGGGTCGTTGACATCATCTATTTCGACGCGTTCCGAAACTTTCTGTTTATCAGGAGTGAACAGGTCGAGTGATTTTTCGAAAATGTTGTAGACTCCTTTGAATTTAGCACCTATGTTAATAGGCCAGGACAGGGGGCGCACCTTGATTTTCAGTTCGGCTTCAAGCTCGTCGAGGATTTCGAAGGGGTCGCGACCCTCACGGTCGAGCTTGTTTACGAAGATAATAACAGGAGTGTTGCGCATGCGGCATACTTCCATCAGTTTACGGGTCTGTTGCTCAACGCCCTTTGCAACGTCGACCACGATGATGACGCTGTCGACCGCGGTGAGTGTTCGGTAGGTGTCCTCCGCGAAATCCTGGTGACCGGGCGTGTCGAGAATGTTGATTTTATAATCGCCGTAGTTGAAACCCATCACCGACGTGGCGACCGAGATGCCGCGCTGCTTTTCGATTTCCATCCAGTCGCTGGTTGCGGTTTTCTTGATTTTGTTCGATTTGACCGCGCCGGCAATGTGTATCGCTCCGCCGAACAGCAGGAGCTTTTCTGTCAGTGTTGTTTTACCGGCGTCAGGGTGGGAGATAATCGCGAAAGTGCGACGGCGTTGGATTTCTTCGTTAAGAGTAGCCACTGTCTGAAGAGTATGATGAATGTGTTAATGCTCGAATTGAATTTGTAATGCAAAATTAGCTAAAATAAATGATGTAGGCAATAACTGTGCTTAAACGAAAGCTGCCCGTGAAGTGTTATATAGACAAAGACTAAAAAATTCAAAAGTATATATTATGAAAGAAATAGCATTGGTCGGAACTAACAACAAAGTGTTTGCCGACGTCTTATCAGTCCTTCTGGCGCGCGACCTCGCAGTCAACGCCATGGTCGATTATCCTGAACATGTGATGGTTGAAGATTCGCAGCTGACTGTCAGCCGCATGAATTTCATGGATGCAGAAGCGATGCGCTCGGCGTTTGAAGGCTATCACGATGCAGTCCTCACCTATGATGACAATCTGCGCGATGCCGCTCACAATGAGATTGCCCTCAAATCGTTTGCAGAGACTCTTACCGCAGCCCGTCAGGCAGGTGTAGCGCGTGTCGTTGTCGTTGGCGGTCAGGATTCTGAAGCATTCTTCGTAACCTTGCTCAAACGTATCGATGATATCGACTGGGTATTCATCTCGACAGAAGGCGATTTCCCCAACCGCACAGCCGACGAGATCATCGAGCCTAACTTCCACCGCGAAGTCTATCAGGAATAACAAATATTTAACAGATTGAAATTTACCGGAGTAGGTTGCATGACTGCTCCAGAACCGTACGGAGATGCCTTTGGTATGCTGATATGCCAAAGGCATCTCCGTAAATTGTGGTGATTGACATGTCCGACTTTTCGGACATGTCGGGACGATTTAACTACTACCGATTGGTTAATTGGGATATAATTGCTAATTTTGTATTGCCGATCGTTCTTTGAGGCCCGCGGTCGTGGGGCGAGGGGAAGGGTAGGCGAACGACGCGCTTTTCGGGCGTGTCACGACATATTAATAAAGAAAGCGATACTCAGCGCTTTTTCTTGACA
>CAMWNF010000019.1 GCA_947175535.1 uncultured Bacteroidales bacterium | reverse complement strand
TTACTGCCGAGGCACAACATAAACTGCGGAGTTTCAGACATCTTTCATCGAAAGGGACAGACGGCGACGCTCAAAATCGACACCGATTACACGCACTTTAACTATCTGATTGATTTTCACCACCTCGGCAGGTGACGACACTCTGCGGTCTGCAAGTTGTGAGATATGGACAAGACCGCTTTCATGAAGACCGACATCGACAAATGCTCCGAAAGCAGTGATATTGTTTACAACACCCTCAAGGACCATACCTTCCCTGACATCTTCGAGTTCCGTTATTTCGGGGTCGAAATTAGCCGTGCGTGCATCTGTTCTCGGGTCATGACCGGGTTTCAGAAGTTCGGCTATGATATCGCGCAAGGTCTCTTGCCCTACAGTCTCACTCTCATAACGATGCAGGTCGAGAGTTTTAAGCAAGTCTTCCGAGCCTATCATGGTTTCTACCGGCACACCGAGGTCGGCAGCCATACGCTTAACAATAGGATAACTCTCGGGGTGGACACCGGTGTTGTCAAGTTTGGATTTTCCGTCAGGGATACGCATAAACCCTGCAGCCTGGGCAAACGCTTTGGCTCCCATACGCGGTACTTGCAGAACATCTGCCTTCCGCACAAAATCTCCATGCTCTGTCCTATAATTCACAATGTTGGCGGCAAGCTGCGGTCCTATGCCGGCAACATATGCCAACAATTGACGGGAAGCGGTGTTAATGTTCACTCCTACGGTATTCACACAACTGGTTACCGTGAAATCAAGAGAATCATGCAACGAAGACTGGTTGACATCGTGCTGATACTGCCCTACTCCAATCGACTTGGGGTCAATTTTCACAAGCTCTGCCAATGGGTCGATAAGACGGCGCCCTATTGAAACGGCACCCCTTACTGTGACGTCGTAATCAGGGAACTCCTCGCGCGCGGTTTCCGACGCCGAATATACCGACGCCCCGTTTTCATTGACTATAAAAATTTCAACAGGGCGCGGAAATTTGATTGAACGAAGCACTTTTTCCGTGTCGCGGCTCGCAGTGCCGTTGCCGAGTGCGATTGCATCGATTTCATAAGTCGCGACAAGTTTCTGAAGAGTGCATGTCGCGCCGTCTATGTCATTCTGCGGCGGAGTCGGGTAAATTACCCCGTGATGCAGTAAATTACCCTGCTTATCAAGGCATACAATCTTACATCCTGTCCTGTAGCCCGGATCGATTGCAAGTACAGCCTTATGATGAAGCGGTGGCGCGAGCAAAAGCTGGCGCGCATTCTCTGAGAACATTGCTATAGCATCGCAATCAGCCTTCTCTTTGATTTCTGCAGCAAGCTCGTTCTCAATCGAGGGACGGATAAGGCGTTTGTATGCGTCTGCGACAGCTGATGACATGATATCAGCAACGGCACGTGACATCTTAGACTTGACATAGAACCGTTTTATGGTCTCAATAATATCTTCATCGGGCGCGACAAACGAGACTTTCAACAATCCTTCACGCTCGGCGCGACGTATTGCGAGATAATTATGTGAGGCAATGCGTGAAAGTCGTGAGCTGAAATCGAAATAACTGCGATAGTTGCGGGCATCATTTTCCTTACCTTTCACTACTTTCGACTGCAATTCAGCAAAGCGACGCATACGCGACCTTACAACATCACGTGTATGGGAATGCTCGCTCACCCACTCGGCAATTATGTCGGAAGCACCTGCTATCGCTGCATCCCCATCCGGAACCTCCGCTGTGACATACCGCGAGGCAATCGGTCTGACATCCGCTACATTTCCAGACATTATAATTTTGGCAAGCGGCTCAAGTCCGCGTTCACGGGCGACGGTAGCACGAGTACGGCGTTTTGGCTTATATGGCAGATACAAATCTTCAAGAGTGACTGCATCCGCCTCTGCTATCCGTGCTGCTAATTCCGGAGTCATTCCTCCGGCAGCTGCTATAACCTCACTTACATATGCCTTGCGCTTCTCAAGTTCGCGGAGTTGTCCGGCAAGTTTAGCAATCTCGTGTATCTGCAGTTCATTGAGATTTCCGGTCCGTTCCTTTCTGTAGCGGCTGATAAACGGGATGGTCGCTCCGTCATCAAGAAGGGCGAGTGTAGCCTCAACGCAATTAGCTTTAATGTTAAGCCTCGAGGCGATAGCTTGAGATAAGTCTGTCACTTACGTCTTAATGTTATCAATGTAATTTCAGGAGTCGCACCGATACGCGCCGGAATGGCGACCTCACCTAAACCTATATTTACATATAGCTGATGTCCGTCATCGTCTGCATAATGCCCACCCCACGTAGGATAGCGCAGTGCGGCTGGCGACACCCCGAACGCGCTCATCTGCATAGCATGAGTGTGACCGGATAAAGTAAGGGCTATATTTTTGTCGGGAGAGTCCTTGATATCTTCAACCCAGTGAGCCGGATTATGGGACAGCAGAATCTTCACATTCGGGTCATCGAGCGTCTCGTATGCCTTGTCGAGATTGCCATAAACGGTGAATGGCGGGTCGCCGACATTCTCAACTCCAATAATAGCAATAGAATCATTTCCGCGATATACAAAAGCAGAAGCATTATTAAGCATAGTCCATCCCATTTCGGACTGCATATCCAGAAGATGCTGCATGTTTTCTGCCTTAGCCTCGGGCGATTCCCATGTATAATAATCTCCATAATCGTGATTACCGAGAATAGAGAACACTCCGTCGCGCCCACGCAGACGGGACAGCGATGATACAAAAGGACGAAGTTCCGAACTTCGGCGATTTACAATATCACCGGTAAAAGCCACCACATCGGGAGAAAGAGAATTAACGCGCTCCACAACTTCAGCGACAAAAGTCGTGTCTGTTCCATATGAACCGACATGCATGTCTGAAATCTGAGCGATTGTAAAACCGTCAAACGACTCCGGCAAGTCTGCAATCTCTATCTCAACATTTCTGACATCGATAGAATAGCGGTTAATCAGTGCGCCCCACCACATGAGAATGAAAACGAGGCATCCGATTACAATTCCGCCTACGGAAAGCCATTTCCACCGTCTGCGTTTCCACAACAGAGGCAATGACGCAATCAAATCAAATACTACGAATAAAAATTTGGGGATATAGACGGAGAAATAAGCATACAGAGTCCACATTATCAACTCCAGACCGGCATCCCCGCCACGACGTTTCGGCAGACAAATCACCAACAGCAGTCCGAGATTGAATATTATGGCTGTGACAGCCTGAATCCGTTGCCAAACCTTACGTGACGCTGTAGTCTTTATCCTATACCATAGATAATAATCTATAGCTATAGCAAAAACCAATAAAATGAGTGTGGCTATAAGTGGAAGACGCATGACCGCTTTATCTTACATTATGAGCGTTCGCACTCTGAAGCCGCCAGCTGGTTGGTCAGCGGATTGGCATACATAGTAAGCATCATGCGGCGCATGTATGCACGTTCTTCGGCAGTGACATCAGCGACATCAACCTTGTCAAGCTGACGTTCAATGTAATTATTGAAACTCGTCTCGTCTTCCACAGTGTACTGTGAAGCAAAGCGGTCAGTATCATTAATCTCGTCATAAGCTATATAGTTGCACGGATAAATCCTGTATCCACAATGAATAGCTCTGTCAATCAACATACATGTACGACGGATAATCTCAGTGCGATCAGTCGATTCAAAACGTGCAAGCTCATCGTTTATGGGACGACCTATGCGGAAATGAACTCTGCCCTTATTGCTCAACAGACCGGTTTCCATGCTGAACAAGTCATCACGCTGTGATTTCTTGAACTGCGGGTCACGACGTTTGAGCAGAAATTCACGGGCTTTAAGATAATCGTTAGGGTCTAATTCATAACTGATAGATACAGGCATAAGATTGACCGCCAAAATCCTGTCTTTTATGTCGGGAGCCTCACCTGAAAGGGCGAGCATCTTTATGAGACTCTCCTGTGTCAAATCGTTTGAATCCTTCGCACGACCCTCGCGTTGGGCAATCCACACTGATTCGTGAAGCGTTGAAAGTGTGAAATGAATATATGCCGACAGCTGTTTTGCAGCTTCAAGTGCCTGAACCACCTTGGCGTCACGTTTGACGATGAAACTGCGGTTGACCTTAACCAAATCGGCAATCCATTCATAAATAAGCAGATTATTGCCTATCGCTACTTGTGTCACAGGCATGCCTGAACGGATAAAACAAAGATTCAAGAATGACGGGTCAAGCACTATATCGCGATGATTACTGATAAATGTGTAGCTCATGCCGGGCTTACAGTTATCTTCGCCGTCAATCGAAAGTCCGGTTGTAGTCGAAGCGGCAAGCATCTCAAGAAAATGCCCCATGACCTGCGTCTGGAATTCATTCTGGTCTCTGACCTGAAGAAGACTTTTCACAAATTCGGGATAATCGACGTCAGGCATGACATACTTTACAGCATGTTCAAAACCCGGGTCTTTGACAAGACGGTTCATGGCAGCGATAAAATCTTCACCTCTATAAGGTGCCATTTCGCCGAATTGTTCGGGTATCTTTATATCTTTTGATGATGACATCTGTTATATTCTTAATTTTGATTATGGAATTCCAAAATTAATATTTTTTTTTCGGTTGACAACATCCGCGACAAAAGTTTAAGGTCATTTAAAACTATTTTGTGCCCTTACGCTGTCTTATTGGGCTGCTGAAGATGAAGAATAGGTACGCCAGCGGTCGATAAGTGCTGTCATATCGGCTGGTATTTCGGCAGAGAAAAACATTTCCTCTCCGGTCCGCGGATGAACGAAGCCAAGCGTCCGCGCATGTAATGCCTGACGCGGACATGTCTTGAAACAATTTTCGATAAACGCCTTATATGTCGATGACGGCACTCCGCGAAGCACTTGGTCTCCACCATAACGGGCATCGTTGAACAGCGGATGACCTATATGGCGCATGTGGACGCGTATCTGATGGGTACGGCCTGTTTCAAGCACGCATCTCACAAGCGAGGCGTGACCGAATGATTCGAGCACTTCATAATGTGTGACAGCATGCTTACCCATATCTCCGTCCGGGAAAACCGCCATTTGAAGCCGGTCGCGAAGCGAACGTCCGATATTTCCTTCTATTCGCCCGGTTGTGGGTTCCGGGACACCCCATACAACGGCGTTATATTCGCGCTTTGTAGTCTTGTTGAAAAACTGTTTGCCCAGATGAGTCTTTGCATCAGGAGTCTTTGCCACGACAAGCAATCCGGAAGTATCCTTGTCGATACGATGCACGAGTCCCATCCGCGGGTCACTGACATCATAATCAGGATTGTCCTTGAAATGCCATGCAAGAGCATTGACAAGAGTCCCGTCATAATTGCCGTGGCCGGGATGCACAACCAAACCGGTAGGCTTGTTCACGACAAGCAAATCAGCGTCTTCATAAACTATATCAAGAGGTATGTCCTGAGCTATTATCTCGCACTCATAGCGAGGTCTGTCCATGACAACCTGAACAACATCGAGCGGCTTTACCCTATAATTGCTTTTAACTGGTTTTCCGTTAACGAGTATGCAACCTGCTTCCGCCGCCTGCTGCACACGGTTACGCGATGATTTTTCCAGACGCGCCACCAGAAATTTATCGACTCTCAGAAGTGCCTGCCCCTTATCGGCAACAAAACGGAAATGTTCATATAACCCGGAGCTTTCGTCCGGCTCATCAGCTTCAGCCTCTACTTCGAAATCTTCTTCAGGCAAATCGTCCCTATACTCTTCCTTACAGGGCTGTCGTTCCATAATTAAAAGTCAGAATTACCTGAATAAACTTCATCTATCACTTCATCGACAGCTTCGTCAAGAGAATCTGTCGGATAAGTATCTATCGGCGCTGAACCGACCTCAAGGGTAACGGAGGCTGTCACAGGGAAAGAAGCTCCGACTGTCAATGGTTTTCCGTCGGCATATGCATTCTCTACCAAATCGGGATACTGCGACGGCACACTGACAAGACGTATAGAAGTAACACCCAATGCCTCGAGATAGCTGACAGCCTGACGTGAAGACACACCTATCACCGGCATCGAGACCGTAACCTGTTTGGGAGAGAATGCGGTTATCGTCACATAAACCTGACGACCCTGTTTCACCACCGCACCTGCACGCGGCCAAGATTCAATAATCGTACCTGGTCGGGCATTACGGTCATATATAGAATCGGAAATTTCAACAGTGAGGTCATTCTCGGCAAGAACAAGCATAGCCTGCTGATAAGTCATGCCTTTAACCTGAGGAACGGTGGATGTGGAACCATGATGGGTCCATGAATCGAGAAATAACAACACACCCCACACAATAAGCCATGCTACAATAAACATAACCAGCAAATTGGCTATAATCGGATGATTTTTGAAAAATCTCCTGATATATGAAATAAAGTCGTTCATACCGCAAAGATAATAAGTTAATCAGAGATATCCAACTCCTCAATTAAGGAATACGCGGAATAGTTAACAAATAATAAATCAATGCACCGGAATAAACCATCCCGAAAATTATGAGTCAAAATGCCATAACAAGTTCATAAAAACAAAACAAACAACAATCTCTAAAAACAATTTTATTATGAAGACAAAAGTATTAGCCCTTGCAGCCCTCCTTTTCGCAGCCGGTTCATCAGTATGTTTCGCAGCCAATGACAACGACAATAAGGATTGCAAAAAACAAGCTACCGAATGCACCAAGCAGAAAAAATGCGATAAAGAATGCCGCAAAGTCATGAATCCCTTCGAAGGACTCAACCTCACGGCTGAGCAACAGACAAAACTCGACGCACTGAAACAGAACTGTCCTATGAAAGCCGACCGACAGAAAGTCGACAAGCAGGATAAGAAAGATATGAAATCCGAAATGATGGCAAAGCGTGTTCAGTGTAAACGAGACTTCCTTGCTCAAGTTAAAAACATTCTTACTCCCGAACAATATGTACAATTCCTTGAAAATTCATTTGTAAACGGTCAGAACCGTCATGGAAAAATGGACCATCACAAAGGTAAAATGAATTTCAAGAAAGACCACGCTTCAAAAGGAGACGCACAGAATCGTCCAGAACGCGGGTCTAAAGGCAATAGTTCCGCAAAATAATCATTACACATTAAAATATAAATATAGCATAAAGCGCGACACGGTCAAAACGTATCGCGCTTTATCATTTAATAATTTCAATCCTCGCAATAATGACGCAACACGCGTCGGTAGGAATTGAATATCTTGCTTTTGCTGACAAAGCCTACATATTTCCCATTCTCTACCACCGGAAGGTTCCATGCCCCCGTGTCATCAAACGTTTTCATCACCTTGTCCATGCTTTCGCCCACCTCTATCTTGGCAGGAGGTATCGCCATGAATTTACTTACAAACATTTTACGGTACAAATCAGGGCGGAACATAATATTCCGGATATCGTCAAGAAGTACCACGCCAAGCAGACGGTTATTTCTGTCAATGACAGGATAAAGATTTCGGTTGGATTTTGCAATCGTGTCGACCATATCCTTAAGCGACATTTCAGGTCTGACCGTAAGGAAGTCGCGTTCTATGACGCTATCCATCTTCAAAAGCGTAAGAACCGCTTTATCCTTTTCGTGAGTCAATAGTTCGCCGCGTTTAGCGAGACGCATGGTGTAGATGCTGTACGGCTCAAATATCTTTATCGTACCGTATGAAATTGTAGAAACAATCAGCAACGGCAGGAACAAATCATAGCCGCCGGTAAGTTCCGCGGTAAGGAAGATTGCCATCAGAGGAGCGTGCATGACACCGCTCATCACACCAGCCATTCCTATCAACGCGAAATTTTTTGTTGACAAAGGAATGTCCAGTCCAACCTGATTTACCACATATGCGTATAAAAATCCTGCCATACAACCGACATAGAGCGAGGGAGCGAATGTTCCGCCCACACCACCAGCACCATTGGTGGCGGATGTTGCAAAAGCCTTGGTCAAGATAATCAAGGCAATGAAGAGAATGATAAACCAGACCTGATTTCTATCACCATAGAAAAGCGAACCGTTGACAATCGATGACGGGTCGCCACCCAGCAAGCCTATAATAGAACCGTAACCCTCTCCGTATAGAGGCGGAAATATAAAAACCAATACTGACAGAATTATACAACCGACCAAGGTCTTGTACCAACGGTTCTTGAAGCGATGGAAAAAATTTTCCATCATGTTCATCACTTTCGTAAAATACAGCGATACAAATCCACAGAAAACCCCGAGCACAACGACGTAGGGTATCTTGCTCATATAAAACTCTTCACTCTGAATGAAGAAGAATTCGAAATCATATCCTGTGTAGATATATGCAATAGTGGCACTTGTAATAGAAGCTATGAGCAGAGGCATTACCGAAACGGCTGTAAGATCAAGCATAAGCACCTCAAGCGTGAAAAGCATACCGGCAATGGGTGCCTTGAAAATTCCTGCAATGCCGGCGGCGGCACCACAACCGACAAGAATCATCAGCGTACGCGGAGACATGCGGAACAACTGACCGACATTCGAGCCTATTGCCGCGCCGGTGAATACTATCGGTCCCTCAGCACCGACTGAGCCGCCAAAACCAATCGTCACAGAACTTGCAATTATCGAAGTCCATATATTATGTCGTTTCAGGCGGCTTTTATTCTGCGATATGGCATACAGCACACGTGTGACACCGTGACTAATATTATCCTTCACCATATATCGTACATACAATGCGGCAAGAACCACACCTATAGCGGGAAGTATGATATAAACGTAGTTTCCGGCGCTTATATTCACGCGGGAAGTAAGGGCGGATGAAATCAGATGAATCAGCAGTTTAAGAATTATAGCCGCAATTCCGCCGAAAATACCTACAATAAATGCCACAAAAAGAATAAATGTACGCTCTTTGACGTGTTTCTCACGCCAAAGAATAAACCGCAAAAAAATATCATGCAGACTCTTGGGCTGCTGTTGCGGTTGTATTTCAGGCGACTCTTCTATATCATTCATATTCCCTTACCGGTTAAAACCGTATTCACGGTGTGGAACATAATCCTCAAATCAAGCGAAAGCGAGATATTCTCGACATAGAGCAAATCAAAATACAGACGCTCCGTCATCTCCTTAATATCAGATGCATAACCGCATTTGATGACGCCCAAAGATGTCAGTCCGGGACGAACGTTATGGAGTGTGAAAACCGCCGGCTCGCGACGTGCCAGCTCCGAGAGGAAATATTCACGCTCAGGTCGAGGTCCGACCAGCGACATGTCGCCGCGTAACACATTCCAGAACTGAGGAATTTCGTCAAGTCGATATTTACGCATCACTCTGCCAAGCCGGGTCACACGCTTATCATGATTTTTGCTTAACGCCGGACCGTCGGACTCTGCTCCGACAATCATCGAACGGAATTTGTAAATGGTAAATTTACGACGATGATATCCAATCCGCTCCTGACGGTATATAACCGGGCCTCTCGAATCCCACTTCACCATGCACGCAAGCACTAATGCAAGCGGGGAAAGAATAACCATCGCAAGTGCGGAAAAAAGTATATCACCAAGCCGTTTGAAATTAGAGGCAGCGGGTGACAATGCAGGACTTGTAATGTCGACCAACGGCTCACCTATAATATTAGTAAGTTTAGGACGAGTAGTAATCAGATTATAAAAATCAATCGGCAGAAGAATTGTGCAACCGAATGTATATATTTTATTTAGAACCTCTATCGACCGTTCCTGATGGCTTCGCGTCGCAAGCACTACAAATGCCTTGATACGACGCTGTGATATTTCCTGTTCAAGATTATGATATGATAACACCGGGAAATCCGTCTTACTACAATCTTCGTCATCATTCCCGGATACAAGACCGACAACATGATAACCCATCCTGCGATTATTGTTTTCAAGCCTTACCGCGTAGGCATCAGCATCCTGTAAATCCCCTACAACAACCACATTATAGGTATCATCCCCATTTCCAGCCTTCAACATCAGCATTGACCTTACCGAAAGACGCGCGAGGACGACTATCGATAAAAATGAACCCCAAAGGGATAAAATAATACCGTAATGCAGACTTCTTTCACTGAAATCATCATTGACCGCAATGGCAAAGTAAATGATTAAACCTCCGACAAGCGAACCGAGAGCACCATTAATAACAATCTCATAGCGCGATTTATATAATGGCGCATTATAGAAGCCGAGCAATGCGAAGACAGTAATCATGATTACCGGGAAAGCTATGTAGCTCAGTACAACATGAGGGTCGCCTGACCATGACATGAAGTCAAGTATGTCGGAGGCATGCAGCCAACGGTGTCGGATGACATTGAATATCAGGGTAGCGAAGACACACGCCACTGCATCACCCAATATATACCATAACCGCTGTCTGCCTGTGACTGTCATCGTACGGAAGTTTATTTTCGAAGAATTTTTATGACCCCTCCGGCAGACAATTTGATGACAGTCGAAGGTTTAGACGCCCACGGTCGCTCATGCCCCGCTTCACAGACATAATCCACAGCCTTAAGCAAATCAGGATTGATATCTCCGAAACATTTGGGTGCCGGTTCTCCACTGATATTCACTGATGTCGAAACAATCGGTCGGCGGAAACGTTTACATAATTCTTTGGAAAACTCCTCAGAAGTGATTCGCACACCGATACTTCCGTCTTCAGCAAGCAGCTCCGGAGCCACACCGACACCACGGTCATAGACAACAGTCATCGGCTCTACTGCCACATCGATAAGTTGATATGCCACTTCAGGGACCTCAGCGACAACACGTTCAAGAGCCGCAACCGAATCCACAAGCGTTATCAATGCTTTCGAATCAGCCCTGCGCTTTATCTCGAATATCTTTTTGACGGCATTACTGTCAGTCGCGTCACAACCGATACCCCACACCGTATCTGTCGGATATATAATAATGCCTCCTCGTTTAAGCACATCGAGACAACAAGATAAATCCTTATTTATAGCGTCGTCCATAATTTTGTTTGAAACACCACAAAGTTAATTATTTTTTATGAGTAACAAAACGCATATTGAGATATGAGACTATTATTCCGCCATATTGAAATCAAAACAAATGTTAAATTGCAATCTTAGATTAAACCCCTGTCATTAATTTCCGTCAAATTATCAAACAATATTATTTATAGCTTTTTCATAATACATTTTTATCTTATACGATAAGTAATATTCTGACTTTTGATCAGTAGTTGCGCCCCGACTCGAGAAGAATCGGGGCGTAGCCATTTTTTTATCCGAGTTGGTGATTTATAAAAAATAATATCGTTATATTTGCCATTAAAATAACATAACTGACTTTTTACACAATGAAAAATATCGTAACGCGCACAATGTCCGGGATTGTATACGTAGCATTGATTGTCTGCGCTCTTTTGGCTGGAGCCAATTGGTTCACAGCTCTTATGGCATTATTCGCATTGTTAGCGGTAAGAGAATTTCAGATGCTTACCGGTGATGCGTCAGTGCAAAGCCCGGTTACTCTTCTAATCAACACTGTCGACATCGCCGCGGCAATCGCTCTATGTCTTGCGACATTAGACGATGTGTATTACATATTCTTCGATACATATCTGTTAGCATCCTATCTCATTGTCCGCATAGTGCTCTCGCTTTATGACAAACGGGCAGACACATTCGCAGCGACAGGTCGTTCTGTTTTATCTGTATTATATATCGGGCTACCTTTATCACTTGCGGCTATGATTGCTCACACCGCAGGCGGTCAGGGTATTTCCCGCCACCTTATGCTCATTATATTTATAATGATTTGGCTTAACGACACCGGAGCATATTGCGTCGGTTGCACACTTGGTCGACACAGACTCTGCGAACGTCTTTCTCCTAAAAAATCTTGGGAAGGATTCTGGGGCGGTATGTTATTTTGTATTGCTGCAGGTCTGGCGTGCGCCTACTCGCTTGATTTTGACAAATGGCTGCTGTGGATTGGACTTGGCATCGTCGTCAGTGTATTCTCAACATGGGGCGACCTTTTCGAATCTTTGATGAAACGTACAATGGGCGTCAAGGATTCAGGGCATCTTATTCCGGGGCATGGCGGCATACTCGACCGCATAGATTCATTGCTTCTCGTTGCACCGGCCTGTTTCATTTACGCCTTTTTAACAGGTCTATTATGATTTAATCGCAAACATTCCTCGCGTTTAAGTTGTATAACTCATGGCAATGGCTTATCTTTGCCTTAACATAATTAACTAAACATAAATCAGAAATATAAATCACCCTCAACATAACCAATATGGAAAATCAAGATTCCCTTTTAAAAGAAGTTACTGAAAAAGCACAGACATGGCTGCAGGACGGCTATGACGAAGAAACAAAAAAAGAAGTGCGTCGTATGCTCGAAGCCGATGACAAGACCGAACTCATCGAATCATTTTACCGTGACCTCGAATTCGGAACCGGCGGTCTGCGCGGCATAATGGGTGCAGGCAGCAACCGTATGAACATCTACACTGTCGGAGCCGCCACCCAGGGTCTCGCCAACTACCTAAAGGAAGCATTCAAAGATCTCCCCGAAATAAAAGTCGTCGTCGGACACGACGTACGTAATAACTCCCGTAAATTTGCCGAAATAGTTGCAAACATTTTTTCAGCCAACGGCATAAAGGTGTATCTTTTCGATGATTTCCGTCCGACTCCCGAGCTATCGTTCGCTATCCGCGAACTCGGATGTCAGAGCGGCGTTAACATCACAGCGTCCCACAATCCGAAAATCTATAACGGCTACAAAGCTTATTGGAGCGATGGCGCCCAGATTATCGCGCCCCACGATGTCAACATCATCGACAACGTAAATCGCATCAAGGACGTTAAAGACATCAAGTTTGCAGGAGATCCCTCAAAAATCGAAATCATCGGTGACGACATGGACAACAAGTTCCTCACCGCGATACAGACCCTGTCGCTCGACCCCGAAGTTATCAAACGTCACGCCGATCTTAAGATTGTCTACACACCTATCCACGGCACGGGTGTGAAAATGATTCCGGAGTCACTCCGTCGCTGGGGCTTCACAAATATCATACATGTTCCCGAACAGGACATACCTTCAGGAGAATTCCCGACTGTTGACTCTCCCAACCCCGAGAATCCCTCTGCAATGGCGATGGCGATAGAAAAAGCCAAAGAAGTCGGAGCCGACCTCGTTGTGGCTTCCGACCCCGATGCAGACCGAATCGGTTGCGTGATACGCGACAACAACGGTGAATACCAGCTTATCAACGGCAACCAGATTGTGATGATACTGCTCAACTACATCATGCGCCGCAAACGCGAGATGGGCTTGCTTGACGGTAGCGAATATGTTGTAAAAACAATTGTAACCACCGAAACAATCAAGGCTATCGCTGAAAACTATAACATCAAGATGTTTGACTGCTATACAGGCTTCAAATGGATTGCTTCGGTAATCCGCGACCTCGAAGGCACGATGAAATATCTCGGCGGTGGAGAAGAAAGCTATGGTTTCCTCGCTGAAGACTTCTGCCGTGATAAAGATTCCGTTTCAGCTATCTCACTCATGGCGGAAATATGCGCATGGGCGAAAGATCAGGGCATGGACTTCAACGAAATGCTTCAGGATATCTATATCAAGAACGGTTTCTCTCATGAAGAAGGTATCTCCGTAGTTCGTGAAGGCAAAAAAGGTGCAGAAGAAATCGCTCAGATGATGAAAGACTTCCGCGCCAATCCACCGAAATCACTCGGAGGCAGCCCTGTTGTTACAATCAAGGATTATGCCGACCTCAACTGCACGGATGTCACCACAGGCAAAGTGACAAAGCTCGACTTCCCGACAACAAGCAATGTGCTGCAGTTCTTCACTGCCGACGGCTCAAAAGTCTCTGTGCGTCCCTCGGGTACCGAACCCAAGATTAAGTTCTATATGGAAGTCCGCGGCACACTTAAAGACAAATCCGACTACGAACGAGCCAATAAGGATGCCGAAGCCAAAATACAGGCTATTAAAAAAGATCTCGGCATCTGATTTGCAAGAAGCTATTCCATTACCACCGGAGTTTATGCGTCAAAACGACGCATAAACCCCGGTGGGTTTTAATCAACAATCCGACATGGAGGTTATATACGAAGACAATCACATAATAGTCGTCAATAAAGCCCCGGGGGAAATTGTCCAGGGAGATAAGACCGGTGACACACCGCTTTCTGAAACTGTGAAACAGTGGATTAAAGAAACTCATGCAAAGCCTGGCAATGTGTTTCTCGGTGTTGTCCATCGTCTTGACCGCCCGGTCGGCGGTCTCGTCGTATTCGCAAAGACATCCAAAGCCCTCAGCAGGCTTAACGAAATGTTCCGCAACGGCGATGTCCACAAAACTTATTGGGCTATCACTCGCAATCAGCCTCCGAAAGACAGCGACTTGCTGAGTCACTATATCACGACCGTCGAACGCAATAACAAATCTTACGCCTCGCTATCTCCTAAAAGCGGTGCAAAGGAATCGAAATTGCGTTACAGACTGCTCGCGAAAGGCGAGAGATTTAACCTTGTGGAGGTGGAACTGCTAACCGGTCGCAAGCATCAGATAAGAGTGCAGATGAGCGCCATAGGATGTCCAATACGCGGAGACCTTAAATATGGAGACAAACGTAGCAATCCGGATGGGAGCATCTCTCTGATTGCCCGTCATATAAAATTTATTCATCCTGTTTCCGGCAAAGAAATCGACCTCACAGCACCTGTTCCCGCCGAACGGTTGTGGCAGGAACTCGAAGCAGCCGCTGAAATCAAAACTGTTAATTCCAACAACATTGAATAAAGAAGATTTAAGAATAGTTTTTTTCGGTACACCCGAATTTGCGGTTGAATCGCTCGACCGTCTTGTGTCAGAAAATTTTAATATCGTTGGCGTTGTGACCGCGACAGATAAACCTGCCGGAAGAGGTCACAAGATGCTTCAATCCGCAGTGAAGCAATATGCCATCAGTCACAATCTGAACATTTTGCAACCCGCATCACTCAAAGACCCGGAATTCGTCGAAAGTCTTCGTGAGCTAAAGGCAGATTTATTTATTGTCATCGCCTTCAGAATGCTACCAGAAGTTGTCTGGACGATGCCCCAGCTCGGCACGTTCAACCTTCACGGCTCCCTGTTGCCCAGATACCGCGGGGCCGCTCCAATCAATTGGGCGCTTATCAACGGCGACAGTGAAACAGGTGTAACAACTTTCTTCCTGAAACATGAAATCGACACAGGAGACATAATCGACCGCCGCGCTATCACAGTCGGCGCAGATGAAAATTTCGGCAGTGTATATGAACGGCTGATGCATTTGGGAGCAGACCTTACTGTAGAGACGGTAAAAAGAATCATCGAAGGTTCTTTGAAAACAATGCCTCAGGACAGCGAAGGATTGGAAGAACCTACCCCGGCGCCGAAAATCTTCAAGGAAACCTGCCATATAGACTGGTCCGCACCTGCGGCAGCAATCCACAATCTGGTCAGAGGTCTTTCACCCATACCCGGAGCATGGACGACTCTGTCGTTTCAGGGGTCAGACAGTATAGTTGTAAAAATATTCGCGACTGCTGTTTCAGAAACAGCTTCAGACAGCAAATCCGGAGAGATTTCGGCAACTGACGGGAGACTTTTAATTACATGCGGAGATTCGACAGTCATAGAGGTAAAGGAACTTCAGCCTGCCGGAAAAAAACGTATGTCTGCCGCCGATTATCTTCGTGGAGCGCATCTCGAGAACGCTCGGTTTGAATGATGTTCCATTTATTTTTTGCTGTTTTTAAGAAAAAATAGCACCCTGCATTGCTGTATCTATGCGTTTTTTACTAATTTTACATGTCTAACAATAAGCAATCGATGACCGAACTTAATATCGTTCTCGAATGTTGATAATATAATTTATAACATTATCAACCTAAAACAACGAAATTATGAATACTTCAGAAGAAAACAAAAGCCGCCGTGAATACACAATCCCGGAAAGCAAATCTCAGAAAATGGTGCGTACCATATTCGGCATCATTATGATTCTGATTTATGTAGGCATGGGTGTGCTCCTGCTCATCAACTTCTTCCAATGGCAAAGCGATTGGGCTTGGACTCGCTATGTAGTTGGTGTGGTGCTTATAATCTACGGCTTCTGGAGAGCTTACAGACAATACAAAGGTATTGACTCGCGTTTATAATCTAAAAAAGAATAGCAATGACATACCGTTATTTATCTATTGCCGTCGGCTTGGCTCTGACAGTTTCACTGACAGGGTGCCTCAAATATGAGAAAAAAGCCAACTCCTCGACCACCGGAACTATGACCATGGTGTGTGACGATACGTTCCGCAATATCATAGAACAGGAAATCGACGTATTCGAGTATCAGTATCCCGATGCTCATGTCCTTGCACGCTATGCCACACAAGGAGAGGCTCTTGACTCTTTGCTGAGTCTGAATACGCGTACGGTTGTCATTGCCCGAGATTTAACGAAAAAAGAACGCGATTATCTAAAAGGCAAACGCCGCAATGTAAAATCATCGAAGATTGCTGTGGATGCTGTAGCACTTATTGTCAATAAGGATAATCCCTGCAGCATGCTGACCACAAAGGAGGTCGGGGATATTCTTTCGGGAGAATCTACCCATTGGAATGATCTTGAACCTTCTAATCTCGGCGATATCGCAGTAGTATTTGACGACAAGTCGTCGAGTCTCGTTCAGTTTATGCGCGATTCGCTTCTGCATGGGGGTGACCTCGGACCTAATGTTTATGCTCAGGGCTCAATTCCCGCAGTCGTGGATATGGTAAGCAAGAATGTCAATGCAATAGGCGTGCTTGGCGTAACATGGATTACTTCGGACATGAAAACCGCAGAGCTTACGTCTGACGAGCTTGCGCAGTCGGTTCTATCTGACGAACCAATTCAGGGTGCGACACTGAGTCAGGACGTAAAAGTGCTGAAACTACGCCGCCCCGACGAAGTAACTGCCTATAAGCCATATCAGCAGAACATCTTCGACGGCACATATCCTCTCTACCGTCCTATCTATATGGTAACTACCGGCGTATCAGGTAGTCTTGCCAGCGGTTTCTATACATTCGTTACCGGCGATATAGGACAGAAGATAATCATGAAGACTGGTATCATGCCGGCGCGTACACGCATTCAGGTCGTACAACTTGGAACTGATTGATAGAACATTGACTCCTAATAGTAAATAATCATAAAAACAACAAAAATATCCGATGAAACAAAAACTAATCTTATCGCTTTTTGCATCTGCCGCTCTCTTAGCTTCTGCCCAGAGTCAAGGCTACAAAGACGGCATTGAATATTACAAGGCAGGTCAGTATGACAATGCAAAGACCATTCTGAACAAGACAATGGATCTTTCAGACACTGACAAGTCTCTCGCGCTCTATTATCTCGGTCAGGTTGCGCTCGCTCAGGACGACAAGGCTGCCGCTAAAAATTACTTTGAAAAAGGTCTTGCCGCTAATCCCGACTGCGGATACAACTATGTAGGTCTCGGTGCCCTTGATCTTATCAACGGTCAGGCGTCACAGGCTAATGACAATTTCAAAAAAGCTCAGGGTCTTGCAAAAAAGGATAACGAACTTATCGTCGCTATTGCTCGTGCATACTACAACGCAGACCCAGTAAAATATGAAAAAGATATCAACAAATACCTTGACAAAGCCCGCAAAGATTCCAAGTATAAAGAACCGTCAATCTATATATTAGAAGGCGATATGCTTGCCGACAATAAAGACTGGGGCAATGCAGCAGGTAAATATGAAATGGCAATTTCATATGACCAGGATAATCCCGAAGGTTATGTAAAATTTGCCAACACTTACTTCAACGTAAACAAAGAGTTCGCAATCGAGAAACTCACCGAGCTTTATAACCGCGCTCCTAATTCGGCTCTCGCAACTCGTGAACTTGCTGAAAAATATTACAAAGGAAACTATTGGGGCAAAGCCGCTGATCTCTATGGCAAATACATACAGAACCCCAACCACTTCCCCGAAGACAAAGCGCGCTACTCGGTTCTCCTTTATTGGGGCAACAAATACGACCAGTCAAAGCAGGTAGCGAAGGAAATTCTCGCTCAGGACCCATCCAACTTCCTTATGCAGCGCATGGTCTTCCTCAATGATGCAGCTCTTGGCAACGATGAAGTTGCAGCTTCAGAAGCAAAAGCTTTCATTGAAAACAATCCTGACGGTCGTTTCTCTTCAAATGACTTTACCACATACTCGGAAGTCTTAACAAGACTCGGACAGGACTCTCTTGCTGTCGCTCAGTATGAGAAGGCTGTGGAACTTGACCCTGACAACACAGAACTGCTCAGCGGTCTTAGCGCGGCATACACCAAAGCCGGCTCAAAAAACAGCAAATATTACGGAAAAGCTGCTGACGCATATGCAAAATATCTCAGCAAACTTGACGACCACAAGTCAAGCGACCTCTATGACGCATCTCGCCGCTACCTCAACGCAGCCGCTACATGCGCACCCGAAGACAGCATTCTCCGTAAGGAATATGCAACGAAAGGTCTCGAATATATCAACCAGACCATCGAACGCGCTACGCCCAATCCTTCTCTTTATCAGTTCAAAGCCCGTCTTTATATCGCAGGCAACAACAATCATCCCAATCAGGAAGCAATCGACGCTTACAATGAAATGATTGCGCTTCTCGACCAGGACCCTGCAAACCGAGACCCGCAGAACCCTCAGAACAAACTGAAGCTCTATCTGGAAGCTGCCCAATTTGACTATAACTTCTGCGGTACAGTACTCAAAGACAAGGAAAAAACCGCCGCTGCAGGAAAAGTATTCAAGGAACTTTCTGATATTATCAACGGTACAGTCGAATAAATCCTGACACGGAATTAAAATATAAGGCGGTCCATCAGTAAATCGACGGACCGCCTTTATTTTCAACTGACAATCTCATATAGAAAAACGATGAGCAATGCACCTCTTGCGGAAAGAATGCGTCCGCGTACACTCGATGACTACATCGGTCAGCAGCATCTGGTCGGTGAAGGAGCTATCTTGCGGCGCATGATAGATTCGGGCAACGTTTCTTCATTTATACTCTGGGGACCTCCGGGTGTGGGAAAAACGACCCTCGCACGCATAATTGCCAACTCTACAAAATCTTCTTTCCATACACTTTCAGCCGTAACTTCAGGTGTCAAAGACGTCCGCGAGGTTCTTGAACGCTGTCGTCAGGAAGCGATGAGCATGTTTTCTTCGGGACGCCCAATCCTTTTCATCGATGAAATCCACCGTTTCAACAAATCCCAGCAGGACAGTCTGCTCGGTGCCGTTGAGGACGGCACCGTGACTCTCATCGGTGCCACAACCGAGAACCCGTCGTTCGAGGTCATACGTCCCCTTTTGTCGCGTGCTCAGGTCTATGTACTTCAATCACTCGGCGAAGAAGACCTACAGCATCTGCTCGACTCAGCTCTTGAAAAAGACGAAATTCTGTCAAAGCGAAACGTGAAAGTAGAGGAAACAACCGCTCTTTTCCGTTACTCAGGCGGAGATGCCCGTAAACTGCTCAATATTCTTGACTTACTCGAACAATCGACTGGACATGGCGAAACATTACTCATAAATGACCGGACCGTGACCGAACGCCTTCAGCAAAATCCACAGGCTTACGACAAGAACGGCGAGATGCATTACGACATCATTTCAGCCTTTATTAAGAGTGTAAGAGGCAGTGACCCGGATGCCGCGCTCTACTGGTTGGCAAGAATGATTACGGGTGGTGAAGACCCGGTGTTCATAGCGCGTCGACTTGTTATTCTTGCCGCTGAAGACATAGGGCTTGCCAATCCTAACGCTCTGCTCCTCGCAAACGCCACTTTCGACGCAATAACAAAAATCGGCATGCCTGAAGGCAGAATACCCCTTGCCGAATGCACTGTCTACCTCGCTACTTCTCAAAAAAGCAATTCAGCTTATATGGGTATTGCAGCTGCTCTCGCAGAGGTTGAGCGTTCAGGCAATCAACCCGTCCCGCTTCACATCCGTAATGCCCCGACTGCGCTGATGAAAGATCTCGGCTACGGCACAAATTATAAATACGCCCACGACTATCCCGGGAATTTCGTCCGTCAGCAATTCCTTCCTGACACGCTGCAAGGTCACCGTTTCTGGCAACCTTGTAACAATCAGGCCGAAAATATTCTTGCCCGACGACAATATGAACGTTGGTACGACACCAATAACGACAACGAGCCGGCTCAATAGAGTCGGCTCGTTGTCGCTTAAATCTCTTGATTATTATCCTTTATCTTTTACGACTTTAGCAAGATCGATTTTGCCTTTTACATAAATTACTGTATATTCCTTGGGTTCATCGACTTCTATGATGAGCTGATCGGCATATTCACTTCCTTCAGGAACGCTGGCATATATTTTCACCTTATCGTTATCCTCGTTCACTTCCATAAGTATTTCACAACCCATTTGGGCTATTTTTTTCCGACAGATGTCAGCCACTTTTTTTATGTCCTTGCACTCTTCTTCAGTTGTAATGACTTCAAAAGATTTTAATTCTTTGACTGCGTCATCCAGACCGTGTCCAAGATCCTTAGAACCGCCGCCAAGTTTCAGTAGCATAGGGGAAATATAGACCGAAGTAACACCTTCGACCGAAGCCGCTTCCTTGAATACCTTCGACTGAGCGATGCAACTCTGAGTTCCGATTAGCGCAATAAGCGCCATCATAAATAACAATCCGATTTTTTTCATTTTACGATGCTTTTAAAGATTTGTGATTTAATATTTTATTTATTTTATCGTCAAGTTTTTTCATTTTATTATCTGTTTTAGATACACGCTCATACACTACGTCCATCGTTTCACCGGCTAGATTCATTGACCCTGCAATTATTTTTGCGGCATCTTCAGCGTCTGTAATCTGAACATAGCCGTCTTCATCCGGCTCATTTATCAGCACAGCCAGAGACTCTCCTCCGATCTGCAACATATTGTTTTGTAGTCCAAGCGGCAAGATATTGAGTAACAAGATTACAAGAGCGGCGGCTGCCGATGTCCAAGCCACAAATCTTAATATGATGCCTTTTTTCGAAACGCGTGGTTCTTCTGTCATAATAGCTCGGATGCGACCTTCGAGATTGTCAGGAACTGCGTCCTCTATCTCCGAATTTTCCTTCTCAATCATTTTGAATATTTCGGCATCTTCCTTGAGGTTGTCAGGCAAATCGTCGATATCGACCGTGCTAAAATATTGCTTCACCCATGTTAAATCTTCCGGAGTTGAAGTTCCGTCGTAATAAAAACCTATTATCCGACGTGCTCTTTCTATATTTTCTGAGAAATTTGTCATCGTGTATAATGGTTATAAAGTTCTTTTAATTTTTTTCTTCCTCGCGACAGCAATTGTCTGACATTAGCCGGACTCTCACCTGTCAGTTCCGCGATTTCGTCATTACTACATCCGCCGAACGCACTGAGTTCTACCGCTTTCCGCTGATTTAACGGCAGCTTGTCCATCAAGGTTTTGATTAGTCTGAGTTCATCAGCGTTTTCGAGTCTGTCAGTATCACTTGTCACTCCCGCATCATGCTCTTCAGAAACGACTTCGCGCGAACGGATTTTATCTATGCAAATTCGTTTTGCAGTTTTTACCGCATATGCCTCGACTGATTCCAATTCGTCAAGTTCTTCGCGACGCTTCCATAGTCTTGCATATGTCTCCTGCACTGCATCCGCTGCTTCGTCTCTGTCTCTGACGATAGCCACGCAAATCGAGTAGATACGTTTATAGCAAGGTAACAATTCTATTTCGAAGCGTTTTTTGTCCATCTTTTTTCTGTCTTCTGACCTATAGAGCGGCAACGATATCAGTTTGTGACACCGTCATTCCTGAATTAATATTTATTAACAGTTATCCATGCGATAAATTTCTCCTTTAACAAATATATATTAAAATATTTGCAATACGAGTTTTTTTGTTAATTTTGTAGTTATCAATCTTCAGAGGATTGCACAATTGAGTTAAACATCTATTTTCCAACCATATCCGCTTCTATCAAATGCTAAAGCGTTTCTTTATATCCATGCTCGGAACAATCGCCGGCATATGGATTGCAATCACGATATTCATCATCGGCGGCATCGCCATCGTTGCCGCAGCCATAGGCTCGAGCTCCAAAGCAAACGTAGTAGACGACAAATCGATTTTATATCTCAACCTCACAGGCGATATCACCGAGCGACTCGAAGAGCAGAATTTTGTTGACTTCGTGCGTGACCTCGAAAGCCATGGTCAGTCACTCGAACAGATGCTCACATCCATTCGTCTTGCAGCAAACGATAGAAAAATCAGTGGCATTTACATTGATGCTGCAGGGTCAGGGATGGGAGTTGCGTCGCGTCAGGAACTCATCGAAGCCCTCGAACAGTTCAAGGAATCGGGAAAATGGATTTACGCTTATGCCGACAATTATTCGGAAGGCGACTATCTTGTAGCCTCTGTTGCCGATAAAATTTTCCTTAATCCGGTCGGAAACGTCGATATTCACGGTGTAGGCATGCAGACACCATTCTTCACCGGTCTGCTCGACAAACTCGGCGTAAAAATTCAGGTCGTGAAAGTCGGAACATATAAAAGTGCCGTCGAACCCTTCATACTCACTTCTATGAGCGAAGCCGCACGTCGTCAGAATCAGGTCTATGTCGACTCTATCTGGAACTTCTATGCCAACACGATAGCCGCAAACCGCGACGTCACTCCAACCACTGTCTCAGCATGGGCTGACAGCCTTACATTCGCATGGACTGCCGAACATGCCGCTGACTCTCGCATCGTCACCGAGACCCGCTATCGTCGCTCTGTCGAAGACATGCTCCGGAGTCTGACTGATGTTGATTCCGACGATGACCTGAGACTCGTAACACCCGAAGCATATCTTGAAGCCAATGCAAAGAAGCTCTCCTCTGCATCAAAAGACCATATCGCTGTGCTATACGCCGTCGGTGACATAGTCGAGTCAGGTGACGGTGGCATCGTAGGCTCCACAATGGTTCCACAGATTATCAAACTCGCCGACGATGACAATGTGGCAGCTCTCGTGCTGCGCGTCAATTCAGGAGGCGGCAGTGCATTTGCTTCAGAACAGATATGGGAAGCTCTCGAATATTTCAAATCCACAGGAAAGCCCTTCTACGTGTCAATGGGCGACTATGCAGCATCAGGAGGTTATTACATCAGCTGCGGTGCAGACCGTATATTTGCCGACGAGACCACGCTGACAGGCTCTATCGGCGTATTCGGCATGATTCCCGACCTCAGCGGACTCGTGACCGGCAAACTCGGCATTACGTTCTCCACGGTCGCATCCAGCCCTAACGCCACATTCATGTCGTTTACCCAACCGATGACGCCCGAACAACTCAAAGCAATGCAGAGCTACGTAGAAGATACATACGATAAATTCACAACCCGCGTTGCCGACGGTCGCAACATGAGCGTTGACTCTGTGAAAGCAATCGCCGAAGGTCGGGTATGGATAGGTTCATCTGCGGTAGAACTCGGTCTTGTTGACGAACTCGGCAGCCTCGATGCGACAGTCAAGGCTATCGCAGACGAAGTCGGTCTTGCAGATGACGCATGGGTTGCTTACCCCGAAATCAAGAACGATTTCATCGAACGCCTACTCGAACAGACTTCACAACTAAAGGCGCAGGGCATTATCCTTGACCCGGAAATAGTAAAATATCTTGTTGCTGCAAAGCGCATCACCGAACTCGAACCCGTTCAGGCGCGTATGCCCGAAATCATCATCCGATAAAAAACTCCGATGTCGTTCCGCACAGTCATAGCAAAGACCATATTGTTACCCTGCTCCAAGATTTACGGAGCGGTGACATATATGCGCAACAAATTCTTTGACTGGGGCATACTCAAACAACACGAATTCGAAGTTCCGATTATTGTTGTCGGAAACCTCACCGTCGGAGGTACGGGCAAGACACCTCATGTCGAGCACATTGTCGAAGCCATGCGCCACAGCCACCATGTCGCCGTCCTGAGCCGAGGCTACAAGCGCCGTACAAAAGGATTCGTTCTTGCCAACAACCGCTCCACACCGCGCGACATCGGCGACGAAGCCTTCCAGATATACCACAAGTTTGGTGGCGAAATCGTAATGGCAGTGTGCGAAGACCGCGTCAAAGGCATCAACGAACTCCTCAAAATCGACCCGATGATTAACCTCATCGTGCTCGACGACGCATTCCAGCACCGCTACGTAAAACCGCGTGTAGCCATACTGATTACCGAATACGGTCGTCCCATTTATGACGACAAGTTACTGCCATACGGTCGTCTAAGAGAGTCTGTGCGCGGCATGACTCGAGCTGATATCGTCATAACGACCAAATGCCCCGACGACATCACCGCTCTCAACTATCGTCTGGTCTCCAAACATCTCGAACTCTTTCCCTACCAATCCCTCTTCTTCTCAAAATACGTCTATCAGAACCTCGTTCCCCTCTTCCCCGACGCAGTCCACTCCGTGCCGGTTCTCGAATGGATGGGAAAGAACGACACCATTCTTGCCGTCGCCGGCATCGGCAATCCCCGCCCATTCGTGCGCTATCTCAAGAGCTTCCTGCCAAGGGTAAAAGTCAACGTCTTCCCCGACCATCACAACTACTCCCGTAAAGACATCGAGTTCTTGAAAAACCGCTACAACTCAATGAAAGGCGACAGCCGCATCATCATCACCACAGAGAAAGACGCTGTCCGCCTTTCATGCAACCCCTACTTCCCTCACGAACTTAAAGCCGTCACTTTCTATCTCCCCATCGAAGTCGAATTTATCAACCGCTCAAATAGCGATGAATTTGCCGATACCATCAGAAAATATATCAAGGAAAACGATCCGGCGACCAATGCGTGAACCGCGCCGCCTCTGCCGGCGTTATACATAACCGATATTATAAAACCAAAATTTCATCAACATGTTAGAAAAAATAAAACAGACAGCCGACTTTCTTCACTCAAAAGTCAGCGATATGCCACAGACAGCAATAATACTCGGTACCGGACTCGGCGACCTCGTCGACCACATAACCGACAAACAGTTCATACCCTACCATGACATCCCCAACTTCCCCGTCTCAACTGTCGAAGGTCACAGCGGCAACCTCATCTTCGGCTCGCTCGGCGGCAAACGCGTCATGGCGATGCAAGGACGCTTCCACTACTATGAAGGCTACGACATGAAACAGGTCACCTTCCCCGTCCGCGTCATGCAGGCACTCGGCATCAAGACTCTCTTTGTCAGCAATGCTGCCGGAGGCATGAACAAAGAGTTCCGCGTCGGCGACGTAATGGTAATCACCGACCATATCAACCTCTTCCCCGAGAATCCACTTCGCGGCAAGAACTACAATGAGCTCGGTCCGCGCTTCCCCGCCATGACCGAAGCCTACTCCAAGCAACTCGTCGCCATCGCCGACAAGATTGCTGACGAGAACAACCTTCGACTCATGCACGGCGTATATGTCGGCACACCCGGACCTACATTCGAGACCCCGGCGGAATACGAATACTTCCGCATCATCGGCGGTGACGCCGTCGGTATGTCGACCGTTCCCGAAGTAATCGTTGCCAACCATGCCGGTATGCGCGTCTTCGGCATCTCAGTCATCACCGACCTCGGCGGTAAAGACATCACCGAAGTTCCGACCCACGAAGAAGTGCAGAAAGCAGCCGTCAAAGCCCAACCGACCGTAGTCGCACTTATCAAAGAAATGGTAGCCCGCTCATAAACCCGAATCCTATGGCAACCGAAATATCATCTCTCGGCGAATTCGGTCTTATCGACCGGCTCACCAAAGACCTGCCCCGTCACAACGACTCCACCCTAACCGGAGTCGGCGACGACGCAGCCGTCCTCTCCTATCCCGAGACAAAAATTCTCGTCACCACCGACCTCTTGCTTGAGAACGTCCACTTCGACCTGACATATGTCCCCCTCAAGCATCTCGGCTACAAATCTGCCGTCGTCAACTTCTCCGACATATACGCGATGAACGGCACTCCCCGTCAGATAACCGTATCGTTGGGCATTTCGAAGCGCTTCACCGTCGAACATATCGAAGAACTTTTCGCAGGCATACGCCTCGCATGCGAAATCTACGGTGTTGACCTCGTCGGCGGCGACACATCCGCGTCAAATCAGGGACTCGTTATCTCCATCACCTGCATAGGCGACGCACCCGAAGACCGGATTGTCTACCGCAGCGGAGCACGCGACACCGACCTAATATGCGTCAGCGGTGACCTCGGAGCAGCCTACATGGGACTCCAGCTCCTCGAGCGCGAGAAAATCGCATCTGCCGGACAGAAAGACTTCGTGCCCGAATTCGGCGGCAAAGAATACATCATCGAGCGACAGCTCAAGCCCGAAGCCCGCAAAGACATCATCGCAGAACTCCAAAAAGCCGGCATAAAACCGACATCGATGATGGACGTCAGCGACGGACTTTCATCCGAACTTCTCCACATCTGCAAGACAAGCGACTGCGGATGCCGCATCTACGAAGACCGCATCCCCATCGACTACCAGACAGCGATGATGGCAGAAGAACTCAACATGAACCTTGTGACCGCAGCCCTCAACGGCGGCGAAGACTACGAACTACTCTTCACCGTACCGCTCACCGACCACGAGAAAGTAAGCAAACTTCCCGGCGTTCGCGTCATCGGCTACATCACCAAGCCCGACCTCG
Organism: uncultured Bacteroidales bacterium; assembly: GCA_947175535.1. Taxonomy (GTDB): domain Bacteria; phylum Bacteroidota; class Bacteroidia; order Bacteroidales; family Muribaculaceae; genus CAG-873. Next base: position 4,198 of record CAMWNF010000019.1, on the reverse strand, counting down.
GCTGCGCCATGATAACCCGCGACGACACCGAGATACCTCTCCGCGCCCAAGGCTGGAACCCCCTCGCCCAACCCACCGAAAAACAAGACTGATACCCCCTATCCATACCCCAAAAACGTTCGCCGGTCCCACCCTCCCGACGAACGTTTTTTTGATTCTACTACTAATATCAGATAAGCATTAAGTATGAGTTTGTGAAAAGATACAATTTGTATCCGACTTGATGGGTGAAGTTTTTTTGGGGGTTAGGCATTAAATTCGTACTTTTGCATCGTTAAAATTATCGCACATTAAGACGTATTATGGTAAATCGCATTCTTATAAGAATTAAAGTTGTACAGATGCTATATTCTTATCTGCTCACTCGAAGCGAATTCAAAATCGACACCGCCCCCGAGACAACGTCGAAGGATAAAAAATATGCTTATGCGGTTTATCTCGAGTTCTTGTTGCTCATTCTTCAACTGTCAGGTATACGTATCCGTCGCAACGACGGATCTATGAGTCCGGAAATCACAGTCGACAAGCTGATTGCTAAAAACCGCGTAGGCAAAGCTCTATACGACAACGACACGATTAAAGCCATTATACTCCGCGGATCCTCTGACACTCAGGCTTTTGACAGTATATTACAGAAACTTGCCGATAACATCGCCAAATCAGCGGCATATCGTGACTATAAGAAAATCAAATCGCCGACCCTTGCCGATGACGTCCGCTTCTGGCTGACCGTCGTCAACACAGTTATAGCCAAAGACCAGGAGTTCATCAATTTGCTTCGCGAAAACGAAGCTTTCACAATAGCCGGGTTCGAGGCAGGTGTGAAACAGATTTCCGACACTCTCACCTCTTATCAGGACTCGCGCATGACCTATGTCAACGCGGGTAAGGAGCTCAAAGCATCGTTAGACAAAGCCTACGAGCTTTATTATAGTCTCTTTGTGCTGATGATGGAGTTGACACGGGAGCAGGCTCTGCGCCTTGACAACGCCAAGTCGAAATTTCTCGCGACCCACGAAGACCTCAACCCCAACACGCGCTTCGTCGATAACCGTTTCATTGCCCGTCTCGAAGCCAATGAAGATCTTCAGACGTATATCGCCGAACATCCCGTCACATGGGCTGATGACTCGTCTCTGATACGCTCTCTGCTCGACAGCATCCTTGAGTCGAAAATATATCAAGACTATATGGAAGCCGAAACTGACGACTATGCGGCAGACTGTGATTTCTGGCGCAACGTCATGAAATCGATTGTCCTGCCGTCAGACGACCTCGCAGAAGCACTCGAATCGAAATCGATATATTGGAACGATGACCTCCCGATTATGGGTACATTCGTTCTAAAGACCATCAAACAATTTGCTTCGTCGCCCGACAAAGAAGTCAAGTTCCTGCCACAATACAAGGATAGCGAAGACGAAGACTTCGGTCCCGATTTGTTCCGTTATGCCGTTGAGAACCGCGAGACATACCGCTCATATATCGACCGCTTCATCAATGCCTCGCAGTGGGATCCCGAACGCCTTGCGTTTATGGATATCGTCGTGATGATTGCTGCCATAGCAGAGCTGGTCAACTATCCCGCCATACCTGTACCGGTGACAATGAACGAATACATCGAAATCGCCAACAGCTATAGCACCTCGCGGAGCGGTCAGTTCATCAACGGCATACTCTTCTCTGTCGTTCGATACCTAAATGAAGAAGGCATTATCTCAAAAAACTGATTATAAACCCTTAAAAAAATAACCCCATGCTTTACAACACAATTCTCCTTCAGGAAGCCCCCCAGGGCGGTGGTTTTTCAAGTATCATCATGATTGTCGCTCTTATCGCGATTTTCTACTTCTTCATGATTCGTCCCCAGCAGAAACGACAGAAAGAAATACGTAAATTCCGCGAAGGTCTCGCTAAAGGCGACAGCGTAGTGACTGCCGGCGGTATCTTCGGAAAAATCCGCGACATCAGCGACACATATTTCTTGATTGAAATTTCTGATGGCGTACGTATCCGAGTAGACAAAGGCTCGGTCTATCCTTCTGCCTCCGACGCCAACGTCGCAGCACAAGAAAACGCCAATAAATAAGAAAGTCTGAACTCTCCGCCACAGGCAGATGAAACTTAAGGATTTCAGACAGACCCTTAATCCGATTATAAAGAAAGTCAAGGATGTTTACCACTCGCAACGCGGGCGTAATCTCCTTGTCTTTCTGATTTTTCTGTTCATATCGACAGTCCTATGGTGTCTGCTCTCGTTCAACGAGGAAGACCAGTTCGACGTGCGTATGCCTGTGCGGCTTACCAACGTGCCCGATTCGGTCACTGTAATCACAACACCTCCTTCAGTAATAAGCGTCAGTCTCCGCACGCGCGGCACTGATATGCTCAAACACTCGTTCGGAAAACCTCCGACATTCGATATAGATTTCCGGGTGTACCGCTATCGTAACTCTGTTCTTCTCGGAAGTGCCGACGTAAAAGCTGTTGCGCGTGCGGCATACGGAGGTGCCAATATTCTCGTAGCCGCTCCCGACTCCATCAACCTTGCGTTCACCACCCGACGCGGAATTCCGCTACCTATTGTCATCGATTATCAAGTGACAGCAGGTCCGCAGTCGACAATCGCCGGAAAACCCACACTGTCGCTCGACAGCACATTAATTTATTCGACTGGCAGAATACCGTCAGGCGTACGCTCAATCACTACCGAACCTATCCGTCTCACGGACCTTAACAGACCGACGACAACACGTGTCAGACTCATAGCTCCGAGAAACACACGAGTGATACCAGACAGCGTCGATGTCACTTTCAACGTCGAACCTCTTATCAGCAAAAGCCGTAAAGTAGTCATTGAGCCGGTTAATGTTCCAAAAGGCGTCAAACTCATTACTTTCCCGGCGCAGACTGAAGTGCTATACATGGTGCCAATGAGTCTGTATAACGATAGTGACCCGCATTTCAGGGTGCTTGCCGATTATAATTCTATCGCAGGTTCTCACTCTCATAAAATCAAACTTCGTCTGAGAGACGTTCCTTCAGAGTTACAGAATGTGCATCTTTCGGCAGACTCTGCCGAATACATCATCGAACGCCGATGAAACACGCCAAGCTCACTGCCATCACCGGAGGCATCGGAGCCGGTAAATCGGTCGTAAGTAAAATTCTCAGAACAATGGGATATCCGGTATTCGACTGTGATTCGGAAGCAAAACATCTGATGGATTCCAGTCCAGAGATAAAAGCTGCCTTAATTGAAAAAATCTCACCAGAAGCAGTAGACGGGCGAGGAAACATTAACCGTAGTCACATAGCTCAAATCGTTTTCTCTGATTCTAAAAAGCTCGAACAACTCAACACTATCGTCCACACAGCGGTCCGCAACGAAATAGAACGATGGCGAAAAAATAATTCCGATAATAAGGTACAACTCTTTGTCGAGACCGCCATCTTATATCAGAGCCAACTTGATAAAGCTGTCGATGATGTTTGGGAAGTTGTCGCACCTGACGAAGTGCGCATCCTTAGGGTTATGGATAGAAATCATTGTTCGCGTCAAGATGTAATATCGCGCATTGAGGCGCAATCATTCGTCCCCGATATTCCTCACAGCAGTATAAAGACCATAACAAATGATGATTTCACCCCCGTTCTCCCTCAGATATTAAATCTGCTGGAACGAGAACAATAAATCTACTGATTTATTTCAAATGACTCATCCCTGTTTTTGATAGCAGAGATAAACATCGTTACAACGGCTGCGACAAGAGGAAAGGTTGACCAAAGAAAATTATCAGACTTTACAGCAACCGCAGCAAGCATGAAAATCACAAAATAACCACTTATATCAGACAGCCATTCATTAATTATAATGACTGACGGTTTCTTAAACCATAGCCAGAAGGAATATACAATCATTAGCGTGAAAGCCATACCGATTGAACTTAGCATTGGTATTGACATTCCAATACATTTCAACAGCGGTAACATTACTGCGATAAATATACACAATAAATTTAGAACCTTGCTGTGAAGGAATGCGTATAGGCGGCGATGCTTTATCTTCGGTCTCATGGCACAAAGATAATAAAATTATATAAAAGAAAAAGCCGGGTGACAATGAATGTCATCCGGCTTCTTTGTAGAGGGGGCGGTTACCTACTCTCCCACTTTCGCAGTACCATCGGCGTGGTGA
>CAMWNF010000018.1 GCA_947175535.1 uncultured Bacteroidales bacterium | reverse complement strand
TTTGCAATCACATCGCTGTTACCGGAATCCGAGACGTTCACGCCGTTTCTCGAGCTGAACTCCTTGCCCCGCACCTAATTTGGGTGGCGTTGGCTGGAATCTGTCAGGAGAATAAGGCGCGGAAAGCTTCTTCGACTTTTGACACCTCGTGGATACGGATTCCTTCGGGAGGAGCTTCGGCTCCCTTGAGATTGCCTTTCGGAATGATGATATCGGTCATTCCAAGTTTGGCTGCCTCTGCTATGCGACGGCTGATATGAGTGACAGGACGGATTTCCCCAGTCAAGCCGACTTCTCCTGCCATGCAGAAGCCCCGTCCTATCGCCATGTCGACATTGCTTGACAGTATGGCACAGATAACAGCGAGGTCGAGCGCGGGATCATTGACTTTAAGTCCCCCGGCAATATTAAGGAAAACATCTTTTTGAGCTAACTTGAACCCTACGCGTTTTTCAAGAACAGCGAGGAGCATGTTAAGGCGCCGGCTGTCGAAACCTGTAACTGAGCGTTGAGGTGTCCCGTAAGCGGCTGTGCTGACAAGGGCTTGTATTTCAATTAGGAAAGGACGGTTGCCTTCGACTGTCACTCCTACCGAAACGCCTGACAGTTCTTCATCGCTGTGCGACATAAGCATCTCCGAAGGATTGGCGACTTCACGCAGACCTTTACGCCCCATTTCGTAGATGCCGAGTTCGGAGGTACTTCCGAAGCGGTTTTTTATAGCGCGGAGTATGCGGTACATGTATTGACGGTCACCTTCGAACTGTAGGACGGCGTCGACGATGTGCTCAAGTACTTTGGGTCCTGCAAGAGAGCCATCTTTTGTGATATGTCCGATTAGAAGAACCGGAACACCGCTTGACTTTGCATAAGCCAGCAGTCGTGCGGCACATTCACGAACCTGACTGACGCTACCGGCTGCCGATTCGAGGGCGTCTGACGCAATGGTCTGAATGGAGTCGACCACGAGAATACCGGGATTGAGTTCCTCTATATGGCTGAAGATGTTTTCCAAAGATGTTTCGCAGACTATAAAGCAATTGTCGCTACCTCTGCCGATACGGTCAGCCCGCAGTTTTAACTGTGTCGCACTCTCCTCTCCCGAGACATAGAGAATGGTTTTTGACTTTATCGAAAGGAGATTCTGAAGCACGAGGGTCGATTTCCCTATGCCCGGTTCACCGCCGAGCAGTACTAATGAACCTGCGACAAGTCCGCCCCCGAGCACACGGTTAAGTTCGCCTGATGGCATAATGACCCGCTGTTGGTCGAGTGGTTTGATGTCGTTGACCGCCTGAGCTTTCTCACGTGTGCGTCCTGCCACCGGCGACGGTGAGCGGCTCGGACCGACTGCAATCTTCTCTTCAACCATGGTGTTCCATTCGCCGCATGCCGGACATCTCCCTTCCCATTTTGAAGATTCTGCCCCGCAATTTGAGCAAAACCACATCGATTTTATCTGTTTTTTTGCCATAAATCAGGATGTCAGTTACGTGAACGCAGCTGGCGGCTGCGGAATTGTGAAAGAACTATAGCCGCCGCAGTGGCTACATTGAGAGACTCGGACGTTGGGCGCTCGGGCGGAAAGGAGGGTATGAGAAGCCTTTCGGAAACGCATTGACCGACTTCGTCTGAGATGCCTTGACCTTCGTTCCCGAAGACAACGACTCCCGATGCGCCAAGATTAGCTGTGTAGATGCTCGGAGCATGAAGATATGTCCCATAAATCGGAGATTTCCACGAATGCAATTCGTACGGAAGGTCGCAATATATCACGTTTACGCGCGCTATTGCTCCCATAGTCGACTGAACGACCTTAGGTGACCATACATCGACGGTGTCGTTTGAAGCGAGAATGGTCGTTACTCCCATCCAGTCGCACAGGCGGATGATTGTCCCGAGGTTCCCAGGGTCTTGAATGCGGTCGAGTGCCACGACGAGTTCGTCGTATATGCCGGACATCTTTTCTATTTCAGTCTGAACGGGAATTTCATAAACTGCTATCACCGCGGGTGCTGTCGAAAGCTGGGTCATGCGTTCAATGTCGGCGCCGGTAGCCTGAAATAGTTCCGACGGGTTAAGTTTGGAGACCGTAGCCTTGTTTTCATCAAGCCATTCACGCCGGGCGAAGAGATAGCGGCAGATAAATGCTCCGGCAGTATCACTGACACATTTTGCACCTTCCGCAACAAAAAGACGTTCGCGACGGCGATGTTTCGCTTCGCCGAGTGATTTAACGAGTTTTCGGAGTGAATTGGTGATTTCAGGCATGAATGTAACGATTAAAATTTATATCCGGCTTCTGTCACTAAAGTTTTATCTTCTGCAATAGTTGACCCTAAAGTTGTGAGAAGGTCTCCGACAATACCTCCGTTGATTCCTATTTCCATTGCTTGCCGCTGAACCTCACGTGACAGGCGGTTTCTGCCGCCGGCAAAGCGTAATTGAGTGCGGGGATTAATGAAGCGGAAGAGCGCGACAGTGTCGAGTATGTCATCGTCGGATATTGGTTGCTGATTTTCGAGAGGAGTGCCCGGAATTGGCGATAAAATATTCAGAGGAATGGAGTTCGGCGCGACTTCACGAAGTTTAAGTGCGAATTCGACGCGCTGTCGGGTAGTCTCTCCCATTCCGATAATACCACCAGAGCAGATTTCGAAACCGATATCCTTCGCGGCACGGATAGTTTTGATTTTATCTTCGATTGTGTGAGTGGTGCAGAGGGTAGGGAAGTGAGACGGCGCAGTCTCGAGGTTGCAGTGATAGCGTCTTACACCCGCATCCCAAAGTTGCTGCAAATCTTCGCGCTCGAGCAGACCGAGCGACGCACAGGTGGAAATGCCGGTATCTTCTTTTGCCTCACGCAGTAAGGAACACATGCTGTCGAGAGCTTTCCCTTTGACCGCCCGCCCGCTGGCTACAAGAGAGAAGCGGCGTACTCCTTTACGGTGATTGTCGCGGGCGGCTTCCATGCATTCGTCATGATTGATTAGGTCGTAAGTCTCGCAGTTGGTCGCATGATGTTTTGACTGAGCGCACCACTTGCAGTTTTCACTGCATAGACCTGAACGGGCATTGACAATAGAACAGGAATCGAATTCTCGGCTGCAAAGTGTCGCGGTAATTTCCGCTGAAGCCTCGCGGAGTTGTTCACGGGCGTCGGGAAGCATGTCGGCAAGCTGATATGCTTCAGCCTCCGAAATATTACTGCCCGAAAGTATCTTATTCTTGAACGAGTTTATTATTTCGTTGTGTTGCATTTATTGTCAGAGGAGCTTCAATGTTGATAGAGATAGCGTTTGATTGACCGTTTCGGAGTCTTTTCAAATTCTTCGGTCATAATCTTAAATTCGGAGATGCGGCTGAATGCGGGAAGAGCGGAATTAAGTGTCGTGATATTCTGCTGCATTATGTCCATAACTTCCTTTTCCGAAAGTTTCTGACGCTTGATGTTGTCCACATCAGGATAAATCAATGCGACAAGTTTGCCCTCTCGGTCAATAACCAGAGATTCGCCGACGTAAGGCATGGCATTAAGTTGCATCTCGATTTCTTCCGGATATATATTCTGACCTGACGGACCGAGAATCATGTTTTTATCGCGACCGCGTATATATAAAAATCCATCGCTGTCGGCTGTGCATATATCGCCGGTGTTAAGCCAACCGTCAATTAACGCGCTTTCCGTCGCCTCGGGATTTTTATAATAACCCTGCATGACATTTTCTCCTTTCACCCATAATACACCGGGCTGTTTTTCGGCATCAGGCGAATCTATACGCATCGACATACGGTCGACAATGCGTCCGCACGAACCCGGTCGCTGTTCATCCCACGGAGCGTATGCAATGAGCGGAGCACATTCAGTCATTCCATAGCCGACCGTAAACGGAAAATGAATCCGTCGCAGGAATTTTTCGACATCGGCGTTAAGCCCTGCGCCTCCGATAATAATCTGTATGAGATTTCCTCCAAAAACTTCAGTCAGCTTATCTTTGATTTTCGAGAGCAGTTTATCGTCGATTATCGGTAGGTTGAGAAGTATCTTCATCATCGGCTTTTCAAGCATGGGGAACACGCGCGTTCTGATAATCTTCTCGATGATAAGTGGAACGGTCACTATCAGCTTGGGCTTTACGCGCTCAAAAGCATTCATGATGACATGAGGAGACGGTGTTCGGGTAAGGAATGAAATATGACATCCTTTCACGAAAGGATGAAGCAATTCCACCATCAGACCGAACATGTGAGCCAAAGGAAGCATACATACAAGACCGTCGCCGGGGTCAAGAAATTTCAGACCGTCGATGCAGAACTGGAGATTAGACCATAAATTCCCATAGCTAAGCATGACACCTTTCGAGAAGCCGGTCGAACCGGAGGTGTAGTTTATGATGGCGAGCCTATCCGGCTCCGGATTGAAATATGATACATCATCGGGTAGAAAGCGTTCAGGATATTTCTCTCCGAAAAGCAGATTGAGATTGTGACGGGCGTTTTCAAGTTCGGGGTTGCGGCTGAGCAATAAGGAATAGTCACTTATAAGCAAAACGCCTTCAAGAGCTGAAACAGCGTCAGGGTCGAGATTTTCCCAGATGGCAGCGTCAGTGAAAAGAAGACGGGCTTCGCTGTGATTGACGAGATGATGGATGTTGTCAGCCTTGAAGTCGTGGAGTATTGGAACGGCGACGGCTCCATATGTTACGACAGCAAAGAAAGCGATTGCCCATTGTGCGCTGTTTTTCCCGCATAGGGCGATTTTATCGCCGGAAACAATTCCTATTTTATCGAAAAGTATATGTAATTTGGCTATTTTACGGGCTACATCACGATACTGGAATGAAGAACCGTCAAAATCGGTCAGAGCAAGATTTTCCCAGTTATCCCGAATTGCATCGGAGATATACAGATTTATATTCTCTCTATAATTCATAGTTGATGGGAGGAGTATTTGAAGCAAATACTATAAAATAATAATATAAATCGCCGGACAAGGAAATAGCCCTGTTCAGCGATTAAAATCTATCAATGCTTTTTATGAGGTCCGTCGGCAGTTTTGAGACGACGGTGATGTTGCATGAGCTGTTGAGCGAACTTACGTTCGGAATTTTTTAGCCGGATGAGTTGTCGGGGAGTCAGTACATCCTTAAATTTATCGAAATATTCAATTTCTATCTTGCTTTCCTCATTTTTCAGAAAATAGGAGGTGCGGGCTGCCGCATCAAGTTCGACTTCTGATGCCTCTGGGTCAGCCATTACTTTCTGCTCAAGCTCGCGTGTCTCGAGATTAAGACGATTGATGCGGTCTTCCATTTCATCGTAAGCTGCAAAAAAATCTTTCTGCTGTTCTTTTGAAAGGTCGAGTTCTTTGGTAAGGAAGTCATGCTTGAAATTACGCATCTCCGTCATCCATCTCTGACGGTCGTTATCGTCCGGTCTCGATTGGGCAGTCGCAAAAACAAACGAAGTTGCGACCATTGCGATAACTAAGGATAAAATCTTATTCATAATGACGTGTTATAAGTCAGTTTGCGGAATTAATAGCCGCAGGGTCAACAAAAATAACATCTTTGTCGGAATCGGAAACAAATTCAAGAGAGGAGGCGTCAACGCCGTCTTCAATCATTTCATCAATGATATCCCATTGGTTAAGATCGTCCATGATGTAATCACTTATGAAGGTGTCATTGCTTATTGCTTCGGCGAGCACCGGATTGCGGTCAATGACAGTGTTGGCATCGGAAGGTGAAGCCATAAGTGAGAACATCTTAAGCATGCACCACACTCCAGCAAACATTGCGGCGAGATATACATACGGACGTATACGGGTCCATAAGGTCGGGGGCGGTAATATGACAGCCGCGGGATTCTCAGCTTCGTTGCGGACCGGTAACCCGGCAATCATTGAGGCTGCGAATTCGTCAAAATATCCCTTCGGCACAGTCATTCCGTCTCGTCGGTCAATTTTGTCTAATATGTCGATGTTTTCTTTCATTCGGTCAAATGTGAACTCTATTTATAGTGTTTAGACTTCTTGAATGCTGTATGGTTTAATCGTTTTCAGATAAAAAACTTTCAATCTTTTTTACGGCGAGATGATAGGACGCTTTAAGCGCTCCGACACTTGTACCCAATATGTTTGACATATCTTCGTATTTCATATCATCGAAATATTTCATGTTGAATACCAGTCTCTGTTTTTCCGGTAATGACGCCACCGCCTGGCGGAGCCGGCGCTGAAGCTCGTCTCCGTCGAAAAATGAGTCTGCTTCAATAGTTCTGGCAAGCGCGGCTTCCTGGTCGTCAAGAGAAATGTTAAGCCGTTTGCGTTCGCGCTCAAGGAAGGTAATGCTTTCGTTGATGGCTATTTTGTAAAGCCATGTGGACAGTCTGGCATCACCTCTGAAATTTTCAATCGACGACCATGCTTTCAAGAATGTGTTCTGAAGGAGATCGTTCGCGTCATCATGAGACTGAACCATGCGTCGGATTTGCCAATAGAGAGGCTCGGTGTAAATCTTTATGACCTCACCGAATGCCTCGCGACATGTTGACGGCTCGCGAAGACGATTAATCAGTTCTTTATTTTCAGGGGGCAATGATGCCATTATATATCTGAGTAATTAAGAAATCGGAGTTCAAATTTACGAAAAGTTTTTTTCTCATGAATTAAAAAAAACGGAGAATTAGCAGACGGTTAGTGAATGTTATGATATTTTGGTGTAATTTTGTAAGCATAATGAAGCAATTAATTCTATTATTTATCGCCACGCTGACATTGCTACAGGTCAATGCGAATGAGGCAGACAGTCTTAAAGACGGTCACCGGACGCTCAAAGCATTGGAGGTGGTTGGTGTAAAGCAGATGCCGGTGTCTGATTTGGCTGCAGTTACCCGAATAAGTGGCGGGGCAATCAAACGTTATAATGTAGTCGCATTAAGGGATATCAGCGAAATGGCTCCAAATTTCTATATGCCCGAATACGGTTCAAGAATGACATCATCCATATATGTCCGTGGATTGGGGGCGAGAATGGATCAACCGATAATCGGTCTGAGTGTCGACAATGTTCCGGTAATGAATAAGGATGCCTATGATTTCGATGTCGCTGATATAGAAAGTATCGAAGTGCTTCGCGGAGCGCAATCTCTACTCAATGGCAGGAATACGATGGGCGGTCAGGTGAATATAAGGACGCTTTCTCCGTTAAATTATTCCGGACTTAGGGCAATGTTGTCATATGGTCGAAATAATGCAATCAGAGCATCGGTCGGATGGTATCATCGGTTTTCTGAAACGTTCGGTACATCAGTTAGCGCAATGTATGATATGAATGACGGATACTTCCGTAATGCATATAACGGGAACAAGATAGACCGGGATAGAAGTGGGTCTGTTAGATGGAAACTTTGTTGGAGACCCAAAAGTTGGGTATCTCTTACCAATACAGCATCAGGCTCTATAACGCGGCAGGGAGGCTATCCTTATGAATCATTGAAAAGCGGAGTGATTGCTTATAATGACACTTGCTTTTATCATCGTTCGACTTTTTCTGACGGTCTGACTGTCGCATGGGCGGGTAAAAGAGTAGTTGTCACATCCATCACAACCGCGCAATATATTGATGACAATATGACTCTCGACCAGGATTTTCTTCCTGATGATTATTTTACCCTGACACAGAAAAGAAAAGAGTGGTCTTTTACCGAAGATTTGTTTACAAAAGGTTCGCGTGGTAATTACGATTGGTTGGGCGGAGTGTTCTGTTTCTCAAAGTCGGGACAGATGGATGCACCGGTTCACTTTTATGATACCGGTATCAGTCAGTTGATTGAAAGTCACCGGAATGAAATGAATCCTCATTATCCGATAAAATGGGACGGACGTGATTTTGTGTTAGGTAGCGATTTCAGACAGACATCCCGAGGATTAGCGTTGTACCACGAAAGTATTTATAAATATAATAAATGGACATTTCAGGCAGGATTGAGATGGGATTGCGAATGGGTAGGTCTGAAGCATCACAGCCATTGTGACACTGGTTACGAAACATATGAAAAGCAGGAAGACGGGTCGTTGAAACCTTATGGTCATACACCATTGAAGATAAATGACAGAGGTTCGCTGTCTAATAATTATATGGAACTCTTGCCAAAGATAGCGGTCGCTTACGATTTGGCGGATATTAAATTATACGGTACCATAAGTAAAGCGTATAAATCCGGCGGATACAATACGCAGATGTTCAGTGATGTGTTGCAGCAGCGTATAATGCAGTATATGGGACTGTCCATGACCTATGACCTCGATGAAGTTGTAAGTTACAAGCCTGAAAAGAGTTGGAATTATGAAGCCGGAGTGAAAACGTCATGGTTTAACGGGCGTCTGATGGCTGATTTGGCGTTGTTTTTTATAGATTGTCGCGACCAGCAGCTTACAATGTTTCCTCCAGGGTTGACAACAGGCAGGATTATGACCAATGCCGGGCAGACATATAGTAAAGGCGTTGAGCTGTCGGCGATTTTGCATGCGACCAATAGCCTTACATTCAGAACCAGCTATGGATATACTAATGCGACCTTCCGTAAATTTTCAGATTCAAAAGGTGATTATAGAGGTAAAAGACTGCCTTACGCTCCGGCACAGACGTTTTTTGCCGGTGTAAATTGGATAATGCCTTTTGAAATAGCGGGTGCTTCCCCATCGATTAATCTTAATGTCAGAGGAGCTGGGGATATTTATTGGAATGAGGCAAATACGGTCAAACAACCTTTCTATGCACTCCTTGGTGCGTCTGCTGCTATCGAAAAAGATGCGTGGTCATTGAGGATATGGGGCGAAAATCTAACTTCCACGCGTTATAGTACTTTTTATTTCATGTCGATAGGTAATGAATTTGTGCAGAGAGCCAGACCCTGGCAGGCGGGCGTAACGTTGCGTGTCAATGTAGAGATGTAGTTCGCCTATCCGGATTATTTAGTTAATTAATTGAAGATTGGGACTGAATTTTTGTATTATGGCGTTATTATGCTTAAATTTGCACATTATTAAACTATAATAAATAGAAATTATCACGATATAATGAAAAAGTCAAGATTAAAAGCTATTGCAGTGTCGATTGTTGCTATAGCCGGATTAGAGGCTTGTACGAGCGGTTCTTCCGAACTTAAAATTGATCAGAACCTCGCTCAATGTCTGACTTATACTAAGGATGTTAATACCCAGGCACAAGGATTCAACAGAATATCTTTCACCTCTCAGTTTAATTACACTGATTATACTGTTGACTTGGCAATTACAGGTCTTCAAATTCCCGTAGCAGGAAGTTCAAACGGTTTGCAATTTCCTAAAATGGAATTTAAGGGTTTACCCTGGCAATACAATAAGGATGGTTGGAAGGTTATAGACATGGAGAATATAAAACCTTCAATTTTAGGTATGAATGATGCCCCGATGTTCAAGGAGTTTGATTTCATGTTGCTTGATATATTCAATGACGATCAAACATATACTCCCGGTATCATATATGATTTTGATATAGAAATTGGAGGAGAGACCGAAGCCAATGTGGTCGGTTGCTGCATGACCGGCAAGACTGTTTCAAAAGCGCCTGATGGCTTGAATTATATCCCCGAAGAGGATGATGCAGTGAAAGACAAGAATAAACCTGCATATTGGCTGAACTTTGATTTCGATTCATCAAAAGCGGATTTATATATATATAATGCGAAATTTTTAGCGGCGATGCCTTCGTTGAATATGGTTTTTCCTGATATTCCCTTTGTAATTTCCGGTGGAGTAATAACACTTGATAGTGCTTCTCTGATACCGGAATATAACGGAGTGCCGAATAAAGGTTTCCCGATATCGCAGCTGAAAGGGACTGTCGATTTTAAGGATGGGATGACATTGACTTTCCACTGTAATTTCAGGGGAGCCGATTACGTCGTTGAATTCAAGGGAAAATACTAAATAATACATACGATAATTTCTTGACTTACTACAATATTATGAAGATAAGGGGTTTATTACTGTCTGTATTCTTGTGTTGCGGCATGGTGGCTTTTGCCATGACTGATAAAGAGGTAATTGCTTATATAAAGCAGCAGACTGCAGCAGGGAAAACTCAGCAACAAATTGGGAAGGAACTCATGGCGAAGGGTGTTACTCCCGAACAGGCAGAGCGTATCAAGGCTACTTATGAAGCTCAGAATAAATCGGAGAAGAGTTTGGCTGATAAGACTGTTGCAGATATGGATGCTGAACGAAAGCATAATATTACAGATGAGCTGACACCCGAAGCCTTGACAGAGATTAACAAGGGAATTATTACTGATGCCTCCGAGGAAGACCAACCCGTGCAGCCTGTACGCGAGATTTATGGACACAATGTTTTTAATACTAATTCCTTGTCTTTTGAGCCTAACACTAATCAGGCTACTCCACAGAATTATCGTCTTGGTCCCGGTGACGAAGTTATAATCGATATCTGGGGAACTTCGGAAGATCATCTCCGTAAAACAATCTCTCCGGAAGGCAGTATTATGATAGATCAGGTTGGTCCGGTATATCTAAACGGATTGACCATAAACGATGCCAACTCACATATTAAGAGCGCATTTTCCCGTAAATATGCCGGTGTGAAAGATGCGGAAACAGATATTCAGGTAACATTGGGACAAGTCCGTTCCATTCAGGTCGACCTTATGGGAGAAGTTGCAGTTCCCGGCACATACAGGATGTCTCCATTCTCTTCTGTCTTTCATGCACTATATAGGGCAGGGGGTATTAATGATATCGGTACATTGCGAAATATTCAGGTTCTGCGCAATGGAAAGAAAATAGCAGGAGTTGATATCTATGAATATTTGTTTGAGGGCAAGACTGCCGGCAATATAAGGCTTGAGGAAGGTGATGTAATAATTGTTCCGCCTTATGAAGCTCTTGTCAACATTAACGGCAATGTCAAACGTCCGATGTATTATGAAATAAAGCCGAATGAAAGCATTACAAAATTGATAGGATTTGCCGGAGGTTTCACGGGTGATGCCTACTCTGATATGGTTCGTGTTTCAAGACAGGCAGGAAATGAAAATGAACTTTATAATGTTGAGGAGGGCGATTTTTCTGCTTATAAACTCAAGGATGGTGACGTTGTAACGGTCGGAACAATTCTTGATAGATATACAAACCGAGTAGAACTCAGGGGTTCAGTCTATCGTCCCGGAATGTTTGCCATCGGCAATGACCTCAAGACAGTCAGTCAACTGATTGCTAAAGCGGATGGCGTAACCGAAGATGCTTTTCTTGGAAGAGGTTTGCTTTATAGGGAGGGTCCCAACCTCGAATTACAGGTTATGGCTCTTGATTTGGACGGCATTTTGAACGGTACGGTGGCTGATGTCGAATTGAAGCGAAATGACGTGATTGTAATTTCAAGCATTCACGAACTTCAAGAAAAAGGTGAATTTACTATATCCGGTCAGGTTGCACAACCGGGAACATATCCTTATGCAGAAAATTTCACCCTTGAGGACCTTATTTTCAGGGCAGGCGGTCTGCTGGAAGGCGCTTCTACCGCCAGGGTAGATATTTCACGGCGAATTGTCGACCCGGCAGCAACCGAGCAATCCCAACAGATTTCTAAATTATTTTCTGTTTCAATTGAGAATGGTATTGCCGTAGGTAAGGGTAAAGGATTTATTCTGGAACCATATGATGTAGTCCAGGTCAGACGTAGTCCGGGTTATGCACCTCAGGAGATTGTAACTCTTGAAGGTGAGTTGCTTTTTACGGGGGATTATACGCTTGAGAAGCGTAATGAACGTCTGTCGGAAGTAATCAAACGGGCAGGTGGATTGGTCGACGGAGCATATGTGCGTGGTGCATATCTTACTCGTCAACTTTCTGAAGATGAATATGCCTCAAGAAAAGCGGCGTTGGAGCTTGCAATGACTAATAGCGGACCTAATATGGGCGATTCTATCGTGTTGAGTAAAATTGAGGTTTCACATAGTTATAATGTAGGCATTGATTTGGAAAAAGCTTTGCAGAATCCCGGTTCTCACTACGATGTGATACTCGAACCGGGCGACAGGCTCTTTATTCCGCAGCAGCAATCTACAGTCAAGATTTCAGGAGATGTGATGTTTCCTAATGCTGTTGTTTATGAGCCGGGAAAGAAACTCAAGCACTATATAGAGCAGGCTGGCGGCTATGGACAGACTGCAAAAAAGAATCATGCATACGTTGTATATATGAACGGTACGGTGGCGAAAGCTAAAGGTAATACGCCTATCGAACCGGGGTGTCAGATAATCGTGCCTTCGAAGCCCAAAAATTCCGGAACGGACTGGAGTAAGATACTGGCATTTGCAACAAGCTTCTCTTCAGTTGCAGCGGTCGGAGCAACGATTGCCAATATTGTTAAAAGATGACATTTTCATAAGTTAATCCGATAAAAATGCAAGACGAAAATTATATGCCAGAAAAAGCAGGTGAGGAAAAGGAAATTGACCTCATGGAGCTTGCCATGAAACTTTGGTCGCAGCGGAAACGTATTGTCAAATGGTGTGCCTGCGGTGCCGTGCTCGGACTTGTTGTCGCTTTCAGTATCCCCAAGGAATATACTTCATCTGTCAAACTCGCTCCTGAAGTGACAGATGGGAAAGCAGGAGGCGGAGGATTAAGTGCATTGGCATCGATGGCTGGCTTCTCAACAGGTTCTTCAAGTGCTGATGCTGTCTATCCTCAGTTATATCCCGATGTCGTTGGTTCGATACCTTTCCTTACCGGCTTGTTTGATGTGAAGGTTGAGACGAAAAAAGACCACGATGTATTTACGGTACAGCAATATCTTGAAAAAGAGACACGGTCTCCGTGGTGGAGCGTGATTTTAAGTTTACCAGGTAAATTGCTTGGACTTTTACGTTCATCTGACTCTGTTGATGAAAATCATAAACTTGATAATTTTCAATTGACGACTGACGAGAGCCGTCTTGTTGAAAAGTTATCAAATTTAGTAACAGCAAGTGTAGACCAGAAGACCTCGGTAGTGACTATTGCGGTCACCATGCAGGATCCATTGGTGTCGGCTATTCTGGCGGATACGGTTGTCGCTCGTTTGCAAGAATATGTTACAGACTATCGAACGAACAAGGCTCGCAATGATTTGCAATATGCAGAACTGCTCAATGATGAAGCACGTGCGAACTATTATGAGGCTCAACAACGTTATGCCGGTTATCTTGACCATAATCAGGGAATAGCCCTGCGTTCGGCTCAGACAGAACAGGAACGTCTTGAAAATGAAGCGTCCTTGGCGTTTTCTCTATATAACCAAACTGCGCAACAAGTTCAGAAAGCCCGGGCAAAAGTACAGGAAACCACGCCGGTCTATGCCATTATTTCACCTGCGACTGTTCCCTTGAAACCCGTAAAGCCTCGTAAGGTGATGATTTTAATCGGTTTCGTTTTTCTTGCATTTGTTGCATCATCAGCATGGATTTTATTTGGAGAACCGTTGATGGAAGAATACAAAGAGAAAGCGAAACAGATGAATACGAAGCCTGAAGAAGAAAAGTGACTTGTTTTGCAAAAATAAAAGCGGTTTTATTTATAATCTCTCTTGTAATATCAGGATATAGAATATCCGCCGAACAAAGGGGTTCGGCGAGTCAAAAGGTCGCCGGAGAAAATTCGGCGTCCTTTATTTCTGATACCTCCCGGAATGTTATATATGTATTGGATGGCTTGATTGATATGAGTTCGGACGATGATAGAAACTCTGTCCCTCAAAACCTGATGGCTGTAGATGCTACTGCAATCCAATTGTCCCCGTTGGATTTCCTTATCTCCTCATGCGCAAATACAGGGTTTTATGAAACCGGAGCATGGTATTCGGTTGGTGTCGGTGCTTTACCTCGGTTTGCGAATTATTTTCCTGAGGAGTTATACTCATGTTGCCGTCCGGTAAAAGGTAAAATCACATCGTCAGTGGGATATCGTCCCAATCGGCACCGCATACATTATGGCGTGGATTTTTCGGCAGAGGTAGGGGATACTGTTGTTTCGTCTATCAACGGAACTGTTTCAAAGATTGCCTACGAACGAGATGGCTATGGCTTGTTTTTGTTTGTAAAGAACTCTTCCGGTGTTGAAAGCCGCTATGCTCATCTTTTGAAGGTTTTGGTTCATCAAGGAGATTCTATTTCTTCGGGTCAGCCGGTGGCATTAGCGGGAAACTCGGGATTGTCGACCGGACCTCATTTGCATTTCGAGCTACGCTATAATGGCGAGATTGTTGATGCTTCGTTGTTTTTCCGTTGATAAAATATAACTCATTTATCCGACCTGTCTGTGGTTAAGGGTAAATATATTTATGGCATTTTATGGCTACGCATATTAAGTTAAAAAGTTTTTAATAAAAGATAGTGCTTTTTGTGAAAAATTGACTACCTTTGCGCTAAAATATGCCCTTTTGGGTAGAATACCACAATGGAAAAATAAACATATTTTATATATTTTCGTCTGAAAATTACTACGAATCAATATGATAGCTTTAGACATTTTTGGTATCACGAACAATGGATTGCTTGCAATCACAGCATTGCTGACCGGCTTTGCTCTTGTGGCGCTTGCAATGTGGATTGCAAAACTCATTTCACCCCGTTCTTTTAATCCCCAGAAGGGAGAAGCTTATGAATGTGGTATTCCCACTCGCGGAAAGAGTATGTCGCAATTCAAAGTCGGCTACTATCTCTTTGCAATTCTGTTTCTTATGTTCGATGTTGAAACCGTATTCCTTTATCCCTGGGCAGTCCGAATGCGTGAACTTGGCGCAGATGGTCTTATCAGTATTGCGGTTTTCTTCGGCGTTTTAGTGCTTGGTCTTGTGTATGCCTGGCGGAAAGGAGCTCTTGAATGGAAGTAACAACAAAAAGCATGCCTTATGAGGCATTCAAAGATAACGAGTATATTGAAAAGCTCGTTAAGGAACTGAAAGACAATGGTACTAACGTAATCGTTGGTTCTCTTGATAAACTTATCAACTGGGGGCGGTCTAACTCATTATGGCCACTCACTTTCGCTACCAGTTGTTGCGGTATCGAATTCGTGTCGCTTGGAGCAGCACGTTTTGATATGGCTCGTTTTGGGTGGGAAGTCGCACGAGCTTCGCCCCGTCAGGCAGACTTTATAATGGTTGCAGGCACTATCGTCAACCGTATGGCTCCTGTTTTGCGGCGACTCTATGATCAGCTTGCCGAACCTAAATATGTTATCGCTTGCGGTAGCTGCGCAATATCCGGCGGACCGTTCAGAAAGAGTTATCATGTTGCGAAAGGTATCGAGGATATTGTTCCGGTCGATGTTTATGTTCCCGGTTGTCCTCCACGCCCAGAGGCAATGATATATGGCATCATGCAGCTCTCGCGTAAAATTAAGGTTGAAAAATTCTTCGGTGGCGTAAACCGTCAGGAAAAACAACGCGAATTCTTGGAGTCGCATCCGATTAGCGAAGTTGAGGATTGAATAACCCATTATAATAATCACGTAAGTCAATTATACTAAATATGGCTAATTTCCAGGAAAAAATTGCCAAACTCTTTCCCGAGGCGACATTTGAAGGAGAAGAAACCGTTATGATTTCTATCCCTGATGTGAAGTGGCATGATTTAGCTCTTGCATTACGCGACGATGAAGATTGTCTGATGGACTATCTTGTGACGATTGTCGGTATGGATTGGACTGATCAGCTCGGTTGTATTTATTATCTGATGTCGAGCAAATATAATACGATGATCGGTGTCAAGGTTACTACAACTGATCGTGAGCGTCCGATGCTCCACTCGGTTGCCGATGTGTGGAAAGTCGCATGTCTTTTTGAACGCGAAGTGTACGATTTCTTCGGTATTATCTTTATTGGCAATCCCGATATGCGTCGTCTGTTCCTAAGCATTGACTGGAAAGGATATCCTCTCCGTAAAGACTATGCAGAGCAGAACGAAGTGTCCGTCGAAAACGAGCGTCAGAGCGATATGACCGATACTTATATCGAATTACCTGACGGTAAGGTCGAGAAAAAAGAAGTCGCAATTTTCGAGCCTGGCGAATTCGTGGTGAACATAGGTCCGCAGCACCCCGCCACTCATGGTGTGTTGCGTTTCCGCACTGCTGTCGACGGTGAGGAAATCAAGAAGATTGACGTTTACATGGGTTATATCCATCGCGGTATTGAAAAACTGTGTGAAGACCTCACTTATCCGCAGTGCCTTCCTTTCATGGACCGTATGGATTATTTTTCGGCGCACAATTATCACCATGGTCTGTGTATCGCTATTGAAAAAGCGGCAGGTATACAGATATCCCGTAGGGCAGAAGTTATCCGCGTCATGATGGATGAACTTTCGCGTATCGCATCCCACTGCCTTTTCATTGGAACCTACTGTATGGACCTCGGAGCGACTACT
Source organism: uncultured Bacteroidales bacterium (assembly GCA_947175535.1). GTDB lineage: Bacteria > Bacteroidota > Bacteroidia > Bacteroidales > Muribaculaceae > CAG-873. The sequence continues at coordinate 15,273 of CAMWNF010000018.1, read as the reverse complement.
ATGTTGTTCTACACTCTGCGTGTCCGTGAACAGATACTGGATATAATGGAAAAGACTTGCGGTGCCCGCATGACATTCAATTATGATTGCATCGGCGGTGTTATGCAGGATCTTGCGCCCGATTTCCAGAAGGATGTCAAGGCTCTTCTTGAAATTCTCCCCAAAAATATTAAGGAATACAATAAGATTTTCACCGGCAATGTGATTGCCAAGAACCGAATGGAGGGAGTAGGTTATCTTTCTCGTGAGGATGCGATATCTTATGCTGTAACCGGTCCTTCAGGTCGTGCGTCCAACTGGGCATGCGACATGCGTAAATTGCGTCCTTACAGCATATATCCCGAACTTGATTTCGAGGAAGTAACTGCTACTGAAGGTGACTCTATGGCTCGTTTCAAAGTGCGTATGCGTGAAATGGAAGAGTCTGCAAAAATTTTGGCTCAGCTTGTTGATAATATTCCCGAAGGCGAATACTGCGTGAAAGTGCCTAAAGTGCTTAAACTCCCTGTAGGACGTTGGTTCACAGTGGTAGAAGGTTGTCGCGGTGCTTTCGGTGTATATATTGAAAGTGACGGTTCAACCAAACCATATCGTCTGAAACTTGCGCCTCCATGTCTACCTCTCGCTGGTGTAGTGGATCATATCACGCGAGGTTCAAAGATTGCCGACCTTATAACAATCGGTGGCTCTCTCGACTACATTGTCCCTGATATGGACCGATAAACTTGATTTTAGTATCATTGCAAATATAGTAATCACATAACGTTATGCAAGATTTTTCAACTATAACCGACGCTATCCACAGTTTTCTTTTGTCATTCCTTCCCGGATGGCTGACCACGACTGTAGAATGTGTTCTCATCGGCGTCGGTTTGCTGCTCGTTTATGCTCTGTTGGCATTGTTTTACATCTACTATGAACGTAAAGTTTGTGCTGCATTCCAATGCCGTATCGGTCCGAATCGTGTAGGACCCTGGGGTCTTCTCCAGAGTTTTGCCGATATGTTCAAAATCCTTATTAAGGAGTTGATTCATCTCAATCATATCGATAAATTTCTATTCGCGCTTGCTCCCTATTTGGTTATTATTGCCTCGATGCTTGCATTTGCAGTCCTTCCCTGGGGTAATGGTCTTCAGATTATCGACTTTAACATCGGTATTTTCTTTTTGGTGGCTGTGTCGTCGATAGGAGTGCTCGGTATTCTTCTTGCAGGATGGTCAAGTAATAATAAGTTTACTCTCATCGGTGCTCTCCGTTCGGGTGCTCAGATGGTCAGCTACGAGCTTTCTATTGGTCTTAGTGTTTTGACTATGGTTTGTCTCGCAGGTACCATGTCAGTTGGCGGCATAGTGGAGGAACAGAGCGACCTTTGGTTTATTTTCAAAGGTCACATTCCCGCGCTGATTGCGTTTGTCATTTATATGATAGCGGGTACAGCCGAAACCAACCGTGGTCCGTTTGACCTTCCTGAGGCTGAAAGTGAGTTGACTGCAGGATACCATACAGAATATTCAGGTATCCATTTCGGGTTCTTCTATCTTGCTGAATACCTCAATCTTTTTATTGTCGCCGGCGTTGCATCACTTCTCTTCCTTGGAGGCTGGATGCCGCTACATATCCCCGGTTGGGACACATTTAATCATATAATGGATTACATACCCTCGGTGGTTTGGTTCATCGGAAAGGCTATCGTACTTTCATTTGTGATTATATGGTTCAAGTGGACCTTCCCACGTCTTCGAATCGACCAGCTTCTCTCTCTCGAATGGAAATATTTGTTGCCCATTAATCTTTTCAATCTCGTATTGATGGTCTGCATTATCGTTTTCGGTTGGCACTTCTAATCTTACAGATTATAATAATTGATAAAACTCATCCATAAGGATAAATAATAACTCTTACAATGAGCGATAAATTCGGTAAAATTGCCCAGGTAATCGGTCCGGTGGTCGACGTTATCTTTGAAGGTGACGACAACATCATACCTCCGATATATACCGCATTGAAAATTGACCGTCCTGACGGTTCCATGTTGATTCTCGAAGTAGAACAACATATTGGTGAAGATACAGTACGCTGTGTCGCAATGGAAAGTACTGACGGTCTGCGTCGCGGCTTGCGCGTCGACAGTCTTGAGCGTCCTATAGCTGTTCCGACGGGAGACCAGGTTAAAGGTCGACTTCTCAATGTTATCGGCAATGCTATCGATAACCTTCCGGCTCTTAACCGTGATAATGTACGCTCTATCCATCAGCCCGCTCCTGAGTTCGAGGATCTTACTATCGGCACAGAAATTCTTTCGACAGGTATCAAGGTCATCGACCTTCTCGAGCCGTACAGCAAAGGCGGTAAAATCGGTCTCTTCGGAGGTGCCGGTGTAGGAAAGACTGTGCTAATCATGGAACTTATCAACAATATTGCAAAAGGTCACGACGGTTTCTCTGTGTTTACCGGTGTCGGTGAACGTACACGTGAAGGTAACGACCTTCTTCGTGAGATGATTGAAAGCGGTGTCATGAAATATGGTGATAAGTTTAAGGAAGGCATGGAACGCGGAGAATGGAATCTTGCTGACGTTGATGTTGAGCATCTGAAAGATTCTCAGGCTACTCTCGTTTTCGGTCAGATGAATGAACCGCCGGGCGCACGTCTCCGTGTGGCTCTTTCTGGTCTTACTGTGGCAGAACAGTTCCGCGATCAAGCAGCCGGTGGTAAGGATGTTCTTCTCTTTATCGATAACATCTTCCGTTTCACACAGGCAGGTTCTGAGGTATCGGCTCTTCTTGGTCGAATGCCGTCTGCCGTAGGTTACCAGCCGACTCTCGCTTCTGAAATGGGTATGCTTCAGGAACGTATTACTTCTACCAAGAACGGTTCTATTACTTCCGTACAGGCAATTTATGTGCCTGCCGACGACTTGACCGACCCCGCACCCGCGACAACATTCAACTTCCTGGATGCGACTACAGTGTTAAGCCGTAAGATTGCCGAACTTGGTATTTATCCCGCGGTTGACCCTCTTGAATCTACCTCGCGTATTCTTGACCCGAACATTATCGGCGAAGATCATTATAACACTGCACAGGCTGTAAAACAGCTTCTGCAGAAATACAACGAACTTCAGGATATCATCGCCATTCTCGGTGTCGATGAATTATCTGATGAAGATAAACTCGTCGTTTCTCGTGCCCGTCGTGCTCAGCGTTTCCTGTCACAACCGTTCCACGTGGCAGAACAGTTCACCGGTCTCCCCGGCGTAATGGTTCCGTTGAGCGAGACAATCCGTGGATTTAAGATGATTCTCAGCGGTGAGATGGACGAGTACCCCGAACAGGCGTTCCTTAACGTCGGTACAATTGACGAAGCGATTGAGAAGGGTAAGAAACTCCTTAGCGAAGTTAAATAAGTTACAAATTAATAACATCGACGCATGAAGCTAAAAGTTATTTCTCCAGAAAGTGTGGTTTTCGAGGGTGAAGTCGATTCTGTTACTCTGCCGGGTTCAATGGGTGGCTTTACCGTTCTGAAAAATCACGCCTCAATAATTTCTACGCTGACTGCCGGAGCTATCGTATATACCCCTGCCGGTTCATCTGAAGAACAGCGTCAGGAAATCGGCGGAGGTTTGGTCGATGTTGACAATAATATTATATCGGTCTGCCTGTACTGACATTATGAAGAAACTATTTCAGATATTTTCAGTCGTTATCATTGTCTTGATTGCCGCACCGGCGGTCAAGGCTTCTGATGACGCGCATTCCGAAGGCAAACTTGACCCGAAGGAAATCATTTTCGAGCACCTCGGTGACGGTTATGGGTGGGAAGTGCCGTTTAATCATCATAAACGTATACCTTTACCTGTGATTGTTTTCGGGACGGACGGATTGCATATTTTCTCCTCTTCCCGGGTAAGCGATGGTAAAGATTATGTCGACGGAAATACAACTTTTCGCCTCGCAGGTAAAGAAAGTGATTTCAAAGGTAAAGTTGTGGAAATTGTCGACGGCAAGGAGATACGTCCGTTTGATATATCGATAACAAAGAATGTCTGCGGTATTTTTATTGCGGCACTCATCGTGATTGGTTTGATGCTTTGGATGCGTCACCACATTATCAAGCATGGATTCAAAGCACCGCGGAAAGGTCTTGGCTTCCTTGAGCTTCTTATTGATTTTATCTACACATCAGTAATCAAATCAACATTGGGCGCAAAAGCTGCCAAGTTTGCTCCATATCTGCTGACAGTGTTCTTTTTCATATTCATCATGAACCTGTTGGGCTTGATTGTTATTTTCCCCGGAGGTGCCAATCTGACGGGTAATATAGCAGTAACACTTGTGCTTGCCGTGCTGACTTTTATAGTCACCAATCTTTTTGCAACGCGTCATTACTGGAAAGAAATATTTTGGCCCGAAGTACCGCTCTGGTTAAAATTTCCGCTTCCGATTATGCCGGCTATAGAAATTTTCGGTATGTTTACAAAACCTGCCGCTCTTACTGTGCGTCTGTTTGCAAATATGATGGGTGGTCATATGATTGTAATCGTGCTTACTCTCCTTATCTTCATCTTTGCGGCTGTAAGCCCTGTCGCAGGTGGAGCGACGACGGTTGTATCTGTCCTCTTCTCAATATTTATGTTGCTTATCGATGTTCTGGTAAGCTTCATTCAGGCATATGTCTTCACTATGCTTTCGACCATATTCATTTCATTGGCTCAGGTTGAAGAGGAGCATCTCAAGGAGAAAGAAGAAAAAGAACATCATCAGACTCAGTTACAAACGAATTAATAAAAAATCAAATAATTTAAACTCTTAAAATTTAAGATTATGTTAGGACTTTTAGCAGAACTTTCACTCACAGGTCTCGGCGCCAGCATCGGCGCAGCAATCGCAGCAATCGGCGCTGGTATCGGTATCGGTAAAATCGGTGCTGCCGCTATGGAAGCTATCGCACGTCAACCCGAAGCAGCCGGCGATATCCGCAGTAACATGATTGTGATTGCAGCTCTCGTCGAAGGTGTAGCTCTCTTCGCCGTTATCGTCTGCGTTCTTGCTCTTTTCGTTTAATCGACAAAAAAAGATAAATGGAATTATTCACGCCTGATTTCGGCTTGATATTTTGGATGTTCGTCGCCTTTGCGGTGCTCTTCTTTATTTTGTGGAAGTTCGCATGGCCCGTTATCCTCAAAAATGTCGATAGCCGTGCTGATCTTATCGACAAGGGTGTGGAGTATGCTCAGAACGCAAAACAGCAACTCGATTCTGCGCGTGAACAGGCTGAACAGTATCTTGCTGATGCCCGTCGTCAGCAGGCGGATATGCTTCGCGATGCTGACCGACTGAAGACTCAGATTATTGAAGAAGCCCGTTCTGCGGCTCAGGTAGAGGCTCAGAAAGTAATGGACTCTGCCAAAGTGCAGATTCAGCAGCAGCAGAAAGAAGCCGAGCAGCAGTTCCGCAATCAGGTCAGTGAGTTTGCTCTTGACATAGCCGAAAAGGTGGTTAAAAACCAGATGGCAGACAAGCAGGCTCAGACTAAATTGGTCAACTCCCTTTTAGACGAGATTGAAAGTAAAAACTAATAAAGCGTAATGAACGAAGGACTCATACCACGCAGATACGCCAAAGCTCTTTATAAAGTAGCTGTCGAACGCGGCGATGCTCAGCTGATGTACGGTCTGATGAATCGCTTGCATGCGGTGTCAGAAGCAGAGTCAGGTCTCGGAGCTGCTGTCGCAAATCCGTTTCTGTCTGTTAAAGACAAATGTGATATTATAAAGACAGCTGCCGGAGAAGGTGCCGACAATGCTACTTTTGTAGACTTCCTCAAGCTGCTTTCCGAGAACAAGCGTCTTGATATTATATTCGCTGTTGCCCGTGACTATTCAGCTCTTTACAGAAGTGAACGCAACATCTATAAAGTTGAGGTCGTCTCAGCTTCACCTCTTTCTCCGAGCGATGAAACCAGACTTAAGTCTATCATCGAGAAGAATCTGAACGGTGGCTCGATGGAGTATACAAGCAGTGTGAATCCTGATCTCATTGGAGGCTTTACCGTCACAATCGACAACCGTCGGCTTGACGCTTCGGTCAGAAATGAGTTGAAACAATTGCGTGTGAACCTTTTAAAGTAAATTAATAATTAGCCTTTAAGCATATACAATGATTAATCCAAGCGAGATTTCCGAAGTACTAAAACAGCAGCTTGAGAGTGTCAATTCAAAAGTCTCTTTTGAAGAAGTCGGCTCAGTGCTCGAAGTTGGCGACGGCGTGGCTCACGTCTACGGCCTCGACAATGTTTGTGCTAATGAACTCGTAGAGTTCGAAAACGGAGTGAAAGGCGTGGCTCTTAACCTCGAAGAGAGCAATGTCGGTGTGATTTTGCTCAATAACGTCAATAAAGTAACCGAAGGTATGAGCGTTCGCCGAACAGGTGAAATTGCATCTATCCCCGTTGGCGAGGGTCTACTTGGACGTGTCATCAATGTGCTTGGCGAACCGATTGACGGACGCGGTCCCATTGAAGGCAATCTAATCAACCTGCCCCTCGAACGTAAGGCTCCCGGTGTTATTTACCGTCAGCCTGTCAACCAGCCGCTTCAGACCGGTATTAAAGCTGTCGACTCAATGGTGCCCATAGGTCGAGGTCAGCGTGAGCTTATCATCGGCGACCGCCAGATTGGCAAGACAGCTATCGCTATCGATACTATAATCAATCAGCGTAAAAACTTCGAAGAAGGCAAGCCCGTATATTGCATTTATGTTGCAATCGGTCAGAAAGCATCTTCGGTCGCAGCTACAGTAGACACTCTCCGCCGTTTCGGTGCGCTTGACTATACGGTTGTAGTTGCAGCGACTGCGTCTGATTCTGCCGCAATGCGTTACTATTCACCCTTCGCCGGCGTTGCTATCGGTGAATTCTTCCGCGACTCAGGGCGTGATGCACTCATCGTCTATGATGACCTTTCAAAACAAGCTGTGGCATACCGCGAGATTTCGCTCATCTTGAAACGTCCGTCCGGACGTGAGGCTTATCCAGGTGATATTTTCTATCTCCACTCTCGTTTGCTCGAACGCGCGGCTAAGATTATCGACAATCAGGAAGTCGCTTCCAAGATGAACGACCTTCCGGAAGCGCTCAAACCGATTGTCAAAGGTGGCGGTTCACTCACAGCCCTTCCTATTATCGAAACTCAGGCAGGTGACGTTTCTGCTTATATTCCTACAAACGTAATTTCTATCACTGACGGTCAGATATTCCTTGAGACTGCATTGTTCAACCGCGGTATCCGTCCTGCGATTAACGTAGGTATCTCAGTATCGCGTGTCGGCGGCAACGCTCAGATTAAATCAATGAAGAAAGTTGCCGGTACTCTGAAAATCGACCAGGCGCAGTTCCGTGAGTTGGAATCTTTCACCAAATTCGGCGGAGATATTGACCCGGTGACAGCTCGAGTGATTGATAAAGGTCGTAAAAATGAACGCCTCCTCATTCAGCCCCAGTATCATCCGGTAGCAGTAGAAGATGAGGTCGCTCTTATATTCTGCGGTATCAACGGACTTCTCGAAAACGTTCCGGTCGATAAAGTCGCAGAATTCGAAAAACAATTGCTTCAGCTTCTTGGTGCTAAATATAAAGAAGACGTCCTTGAACCGATACGCGCAGGTAAACTGACAGATGACGTTGCGGCTAAACTTACCGAGGCCGCTAACCAGATTGCAGGTCAGTTCTAAAATTTAGACTAAACGATGGCGACACTAAGAGAATTGAAAAGCCGAATTGGTTCGGTTGCTTCATCTGAAAAGATAACCGGTGCGATGAAAATGATTTCATCCGCCAAAATGCACAAAGCTGAGGCCGCTTTGCGTCGGCTTGTGCCATATCGTTCTCAGATTGAGACAATCATTGCCAATCTGCTCAGTGCCGATGTTGCATTTACCTCTCCGTTGGTCGAACACCACACAGAGGTGAAACGGGTTGCCATTGTGGTGCTTGGTAGCGACGATGGTCTTTGCGGCGCGTATAATGTCAATATTTCCAAACGCCTTTTGGCTCGCATCTCTGAATTGCGTTCACAGTACGGCTCCGGGCTTGATATCGATATCTATCCTGTCGGTAAAAAGATGATAAAGATTGTATCGAGATTTACCGACAAGACGCTTAATGTTGTATCTGTGGCAGATGATATAACGACAAAAAGTGACGGAGGTCAGGTCAAGAAATTCATCAACGCCCTTGAAGCGGAATTTCTTGAAAATCACGTCGACCTCGTTGACTGCGTGTATATGCATTATCATTCAGCAGGTAAACAGATACTCAAAGCCGAACAGCTGTTGCCAATCGACAGTTCGACATTCTCGGCTGAAGGTGTTGCCAAAGCATCTGTGCGACCATATCTTTTTGAGCCTGATGCCGAATCGATTTTCCGCTCCGTTCTCCCGTTGTTCCTTCTCTCTGTGATGCAGGAGATATTTGCTCAGAACCGTGCGTCAGAACAGGCTGCGCGAGTCATGGCAATGCAGAGCGCAAACGATAACGCTAAGAAACTCCTCGAGCAACTTCAGCTCGAATTTAACAAACTTCGTCAACAAAGCATCACCACTGAACTTCTCGACATCGTCGGGGGGCAGGTGCGCGATTGATTATATAGATAATAATTAACCGATTTATAACGACATTTCTCAATGGGTAGTGTAAAAGATTATTTCTCGTCATTAGGCTCGGGCATCGTAAGCCTTCTCAAAGGCATGCAGGTGACCGGCAAGGAATTTGTCACGCCTAAGATTACCGAACGTTATCCCGAAGATCGTGAGATACGCCATGTGCCGGAGCGTTTCCGTGCTATTCTTGAACTTATCTATGACAAGGACGGCAATCACAAATGTATTGCATGTGGCACATGCGAGCGAGTGTGTCCTAACGGTACCATTAAGCTTGAGACCAAGATGGTCGATACTCCTGCCGGTACCAAAAAGAAAAAACTCGACAAGTATTTCTATGATTTGGGAAGTTGCACTTTTTGCGACCTCTGTGTCACAAACTGTCCGACCGACGCTCTCAGATTCTCCAACGATTTCGAGCAGGCTGTGTTCACTCGTGAAAAACTCGTGAAAAAACTCAATTACATGCCTGAAAAGGAAGAGCCAGCTCTTTCTCCTGAAGAACTTGCCAAGGCTGCCGCCGAACGAGAGGCGAAGATTGCTGCCGCAAAGGCTAAAGCCGCTGCCCTCAAAGCAGCCCGCGAAGCTGAAGCTGCCGCCGCAGCTCCTAAAGCTGAGCCTGAAACTAACTCTGAAAACAAAAATCAATAAACCAATATGGAATCAGTAGGAAGTATCATTACTTATGTCATTGTTGTTCTGGCAATGATTGTATTCTCGGTACTCGCCGTGACCACACGCAAGATTTTGCGTGCAGCCACATACCTGCTTTTTACTCTTTTTGCTGCCGCTGCCATCTACTTCATGCTTGACTATGAATTCCTCGGCGCGGTGCAGATTGCTGTATATGCCGGTGGCATTGTTGTCCTCTTCGTTTTCTCTATTCTCCTTACGAGCAAACCGGGCGACAATTCTGAGAAATTAACTTCGAAATCCCGTGTAGTCGGTCTGATTGCTGCAATCGCTATGCTTGGCGTTGCAGGATGGGCGCTCGTTTCGCGTTGTGCCAACTACGCTGTCCGCCCTGCGATGGAAGCTCCTTTGATGAGCGACCTCGGCAACACTCTTATGGGCACAGGCAGCGGTCAGTATCTGCTGCCTTTCGAAGCTGTCAGTGTTCTTTTGTTAGCATGTATAATCGGTGGCGTTGTTATCGCCCGCAGACGTTGATGCAATTATGGAAATAACAGCTATCTATTATCTTATACCCAGCTTGATTATGTTCTGCTGCGGTGTATACGGGTTCATCACGCGTAAGAACATGATTGCTATGCTGATTTCGCTTGAGCTTATGCTTAACGCCGTTGATGTGAACTTTGTGGTGTTCAACCGCTTCCTCTTCCCCGGACAGATGGAAGGTATGTTCTTCACTCTTTTCGCTATAGCAATAGCCGCTGCTGAGACAGCCCTCGCAATTGCGATTATCATTAATATTTTCCGTGTGACAAAGAATGTCGATGTACGCGGACTTAACGAAATGAAATTCTGAGCGCCATGGATATTACAATACCTTTGCTGATTTTGGCAATTCCGCTCTTCATGTTCTTGTTCCTCGGTTTGCTGGGGGGCAAGATGAGCCATAAACTTGCCGGAACGCTCGGCACACTCGGTATGGGTGTGACACTTGTTCTCGCTTACACTACAGCCTTTACATATTTCTTTAGCGGTTCTGCCGATTTTATTACTGCTGCCGGTGACCGTCTCCAATATCTGGTGTTTAATCAGACTTGGTTGGCTTTCACTCAATCGCTCGTGATTAAGCTCGGTTTCCTGCTTGACCCGATTTCAGCCATGATGCTTGTCGTCATCACGACAATTTCTTTCATGGTTCATCTCTATAGTCTCGGTTACATGCGCGACCATCATGGAGTGTACGAACGCGGTTTCCAGCGTTTCTATGCTTTCCTGTCGCTCTTCAGTTTCTCGATGCTTGGTCTCGTCGTTGCGACAAACATTTTCCAGATGTATATCTTCTGGGAGCTTGTGGGAGCATCGTCTTACCTTCTTATCGGTTTCTACTATACAAAACCGTCTGCCGTCTCAGCATCCAAAAAGGCGTTCATCGTCACCCGTTTCGCTGACCTCGGCTTCCTTATCGGCATTCTTATCCTTTCATATTACACAGGAACATTTGATTTCACTCAGTTGACATCCGTTCCCGTCGAAGGACTTAACGATGTTTACAGCGTCAGCACAGCAACAGCCGAAAGCATCCGCAACATCTTCGAAACAAGTGCGGCTCCCGTCTTCCTTGGCGGTTCAGTTCTGACATGGGCTCTTGTCCTCATCTTCATGGGTGGCATGGGTAAATCGGCAATGATGCCGCTTCATATCTGGCTCCCTGACGCGATGGAAGGTCCGACTCCCGTTTCTGCTCTTATCCACGCTGCTACGATGGTCGTAGCCGGTGTCTATCTTGTTGCCCGTCTCTTCCCCCTCTATCTCATGGAAGAATGCGCGCTCGAGATTATCACTGTTGTAGGTGCGATTACAGCTTTCTACGCTGCGATGGTGGCATGCACACAGGTCGATATCAAACGTGTGCTTGCCTTCTCAACCATTTCGCAGATTGCATTCATGATGGTTTCGCTCGGCGTTGCCCGTCCTGAGGTTCACGAAGGTCTCGGCTACATGGCTTCGATGTTCCACCTGTTCACCCACGCTATGTTCAAGGCTCTTCTCTTCCTCGGCGCAGGTGCTCTTATCCATGCCATCGGTTCTAATGACTACACCGCTATGCACGGTCTCCGCAAATACATGCCGATTACCCACTGGACATTCCTCATCGGCTGTCTTGCAATCGCCGGCATCATACCTTTCTCAGGCTTCTTCTCGAAAGACGAAATCCTCAGTGCTTGCGTTGGCTATGATTGGGTAGCTTACATCTGGATGTCGATGGTTGCCGGTCTGACAGCTTTCTACATGTTCCGTCTCTACTACCTCATCTTCTGGTGGAAAGAACATAAGATCCCCGAAGGTCACCATGCTCCCCACGATCAGCCCTGGACAATGTCACTCCCGCTCATCATTCTCGCAGCCGTGTCTTGTGTGGCAGGTTTCATTCCTTTCGGCAAGCTCGTCAGCTGGAATGGCGAACCTTACGACTTCATGGCTCACTTCGACTGGTCAGTAGCAGGAGTCAGCCTTACAATCGCTGTGCTCGGCATTGCCCTTGCCACTGTAATGTATCGCAAAGAAAACAATCTCCCCGAGAAATTCAAGAACGCTGTTCCCGCTCTCTGGCGCTGGTGTTTCTACCGTTTCTACTGGGACGAACTTTACATGTTCATCACTCATAAGATTATTTTCAAAGGCATTTGCCGTCCTATCGCATGGTTCGACCGTCATATCATCGACGGAACTATGGACTCATTTGCCACGATTACCAATAAGGCATCTGAACTCATCCGTCCGCTGCAGTCAGGTCAGATACAATACTACGTTTGGATTTATCTCATCGGTGCACTGCTTCTCGGAACAATCACCGCTATCTGCCTTATCTAATCATTGAGTCGTTAACTTTCAAATACAGTAACTATAATGTTTTCCAATATACTGATTTATTTCGTCGTGATCCCGCTGCTGATGCTTGCGGGGCTCGCGCTCTGCCGCAACATCAAGCAGATCCGTGCGGTCACAGTTATCGGCTCTATCGCCCTTACTGCTCTCTCGGTCTACTTGCTGGTCGATTATCTCGGACTGAGAGCTGCCGGTGAAACTGCTCCGATGCTTTACACCGCATCGTGGCAATGGTTCGCACCGCTCAATATCAATCTTGCTGTCGGCGTTGACGGCATCGCTATCGCCATGCTTCTCCTGTCTTCAGTCATCGTTCTTACCGGTTCATTCGCGTCCTGGACTATTTCACAGCCCAAAGAATTCTTCCTTTGGTTGATACTTCTTTCGACTGGTGTGTTTGGTTTCTTTATCTCGATTGACCTCTTTACGATGTTCATGTTCTATGAGGTCGCTCTCATACCGATGTACCTTCTTATCGGTGTATGGGGTTCGGGCAACAAGAACTACTCGGCGATGAAGCTTACCTTGATGCTTATGGGTGGCTCGGCATTCCTGATGCTCGGTCTTATCGGCATCTACTATCACTCGGCTCCCGAAGGCGGTCAGCTCACATGGAACATCCTCGAAATCGCTCAGAATTCATCAATTGATAAAGGTTGGCAATACTTCCTCTTCCCGATGACTTTCGTAGGTTTCGGTGTCCTCGGTGCAATGTTCCCCTTCCACACATGGTCACCCGACGGTCACGCTTCAGCCCCGACCGCAGTGTCAATGCTCCACGCAGGCGTACTTATGAAACTTGGTGGTTACGGTTGCTTCCGTGTCGCCATCTTCCTGATGCCTCAGGCTGCCAACGACCTCGCTTGGATTTTCCTTATCCTGACAGGCATTTCGGTCGTTTACGGTGCGTTCAGCGCATGCGTTCAGACCGACCTCAAATATATCAACGCTTACTCTTCCGTTTCTCACTGCGGTCTGGTGCTCTTCGCAATCCTTATGCTTAACACAACGGCGATGACCGGCGCAATCATGCAGATGCTTTCTCACGGTCTGATGACAGCCCTCTTCTTCGCGCTTATCGGTATGATTTACGGACGCACACACACCCGCGATATCCGTCAGATGGGAGGTTTGATGCGCATCATGCCTTATCTCGCAGTCTGCTACGTCATTGCCGGTATGGCTTCGCTCGGTCTTCCCGGACTCAGCGGTTTCGTCGCCGAAATGACTATCTTCGTCGGATCGTTCGAACAGGGCATGACCGACTTCCTCGCCGGTCACGGTTCACTCCGTCTCGTCTTCACCATCATCGCTTGCTGCTCGATTGTGATTACTGCGGTATACATCCTCCGCGTTGTCGGCAAACTCCTCTTCGGTCCGGTTTACGACAAACACCATCTCGAACTCACCGACGCTACATGGTGGGAACGCCTTTCGACCGCAACACTTATCGTTTGTGTTGCCGGTATCGGTTGCTTCCCCAACTTCTTCAACAATCTGATTAATTTCACATTCTCACCCGAAATCTTCAAAGTGCTCGGCTTGAACTAATAAGATAGACAGAAAATGGATTACTCACAGTTTTTAGCAATGAAACAGGAAATCGGTCTGCTGATTGTCTTCCTGCTCGTCTTCCTCTACGACATGTTCATGCCGCGTCGCTCACTGCGTGCGCTCCCCGGTTTCGCAGCCGTGCTGATGCTCATCTTCACAGTCTGCGGTTTCTTCTGCTGCTGTAACTCGACAGCAGTATCCGCCTTTGCCGGCATGTATGAAACCTCTCCGGTGATTGCGGCTATCAAAAACGTTCTCAATGTCGGTGTTTTCATCGTCTTGATACAATCAATCAAATGGGCTAACTCAGAGCCGATGCAATATCGCCGCGGCGAGTTCTACGAACTTCTTCTCGTGACTCTCTTTGGCATGTATCTCATGATTTCTGCCCGTCACTTCCTGCTGTTCGTTATCGGTCTCGAAGCAGCTTCGCTTCCTCTTGCTGCGATGGTCGCTCTCGACAAGAACCGCTACGAAAGTCATGAAGCGGCTGTCAAATACATGCTCACTGCCGTATTCTCTTCAGCAGTCTTCATGATGGGGCTTTCGTTTGTCTACGGTCTCACAGGCTCACTCTATTTCGAGAACATCTACTTCGCGCTGACCACTCAGTTCAGCTTCATGCTCGTGATGGCAGTGGCGTTCGTGATTGCAGGCGTAGGTTTCAAGCTCTCGCTTGTTCCCTTCCACCTCTGGACAGCCGATGTTTATCAAGGCGCTCCCACTTCGGTAACCTCCTATCTTTCGGTTATCTCTAAAGGCGCGGCAGCCTTCGCCTTCATGGTTATCCTCGCCCAGGTATTCGGTGCGGTTTACAGCCGTGTATGGGAATGGATGCTCTACGCTCTCATCATTCTTACAATCACAGTCGGTAACCTCTTCGCAATCCGTCAGCGCAACATGAAGCGCTTCCTTGCGTTCTCATCTGTTTCGCAGGCAGGCTACATCATGCTCGGCATCATAGCATTCAACACAATGGGTGTGGCTGCGATGATTTACTACATTCTTGTCTACATCTTCTCCAACCTCGCCGCCTTCGGCGTAATCGGAGCCATCGAGAATGCGACCGGTCGTGTGTCGATGGACGACTACCGCGGTCTCTATAAAACTAACCCCCGCCTGTCGTTCGCGATGATGCTTGCGATGTTCTCCCTCGCAGGTATTCCTCCTTTCGCAGGTTTCTTCTCGAAATTCTTCATCTTCACTTCGGCAATCAATCAGGGTTCGGTCGCAATCTACGTTCTCGTGCTGATTGCCCTTATCAACACCATCATTTCACTCTACTATTATCTCCTCGTAGTGAAAGCGATGTTCATCAGCGAAGATGAAAGCCCGATTGCCAACTTCCGCTCCTCATGCACCGAACGTCTCGGCATGTGGATTGCGGTTGCGGGCATCCTTATTCTCGGCATCGTCAGCTGTGTTTACAACCACTTGCTCGACATCTCGTCAGTGAGCGGTCTCGCAGCTTACTTTGTATAACATTCATCACAATCAGGAGGTCGGGTCGGAGCTGTCGGTTCCGACCCGATTTTTTTAT
>CAMWNF010000017.1 GCA_947175535.1 uncultured Bacteroidales bacterium | reverse complement strand
GCGGCTGCTGGCACGGAGTTAGCCGATGCTTTTTCTTCGGGTACTCTCGCTTCCGCCACACGTGGCGTCGTTGCTCCCCGACAAAAGAGGTTTACAATCCATAGGACCGTCTTCCCTCACGCTACTTGGCTGGTTCAGGCTACCGCCCATTGACCAATATTCCTCACTGCTGCCTCCCGTAGGAGTCTGGTCCGTGTCTCAGTACCAGTGTGGGGGACCTTCCTCTCAGAACCCCTACGCATCGTCGCCTCGGTGGGCCGTTACCCCGCCGACTAGCTAATGCGCCGCATGCCCATCCGTCACCGGAATCGCTTCCTTTGATCCCCCGGGGATGCCCCCGGAGGATGTCACGCGGTATTAGACGGAATTTCTTCCGCTTATCCCCCTGTGACGGGCAGGTTGCATACGTGTTACTCACCCGTGCGCCGGTCGCCGGCAGGAGGAGCCGAAACTCCTCCCCCGCTGCCCCTCGACTTGCATGTGTTAAGCCTGTAGCTAGCGTTCATCCTGAGCCAGGATCAAACTCTCCGCTGTTGGTATCTTGTTTTCTTTTTCTTTTCAAAAAATTAAAGCAAGACAATAATTGTTCTTATTGTTCTGCTCGGCAAGTCCCGCGCGGTTCGTGTCCCTCGACTCTTCGGACGCTTTATTGGTTTAAGAATTGACCGAGTGCATTTCTGCTCTCTTGTACTACTCTTAATGTCTATTGTAATTCTTTCAATGTGCTCTTTTTCCGGCTTGATTTTTCGCTTCAGCCGAAAAGCGGGTACAAAGTTAATACATTCCGTCAAACCTCGCAATTTTTTATTGCGATTTTAACTGCATTTAACTTTTATTGCCTCTTTCTCGCTCTCTCGTCCGTCGCGCCGCTGCGCGCCTTCATTCTCGATAGCGAGTGCAAAATTACATACTTTTTCTTTCCCCTCCAAATATTTTTCAATCTTTTTATGTTGTAAAACATATTTTTCGAACAAATCCGATAATTACTCACTGTTCTCCAAAGAATTATGTATGTAAACTTTTTTTCAATGAGAGACCGACAATATTTACTCTCCAATTTATCGCGACAAATGACTTATCCTAATATATAACTGTTCTGATTTTTTTAATTTATTAAACTATGGACTCGTCTATTTTTTTTGTAATTTTGAAGCGGAAAGCAAGTGCTCTCCCCTCAACATCATTTTCACATTTCTATGAACCAATTCGTACACCTTCATGTCCACACACAATACTCTTTGCTTGACGGACAGGCATCTATAGCCGGCTTAGTCGACAAGGCTATAGCTGACGGAATGCCTGCGCTTGCCATTACCGATCATGGTAATATGTTCGGAATAAAAGAGTTCACCAACTACGTCAAAAAGGTCAACGGCAAGACAAAGGGTAAAATCTCCGACGCCGAGAAAGAGCTTTCCACCGCCCGCGAGAACGGAGATACAGAAAAATGCGAGCAACTTGAAGCCGATATCGCAAAATTAAAGAAGAAAATCCTCAAACCTATAATCGGGTGTGAAATGTATGTCGCGCAGGAAAATCTGCTCGAACATGTCGACAAAAAAGATACCGGACGCCATCTGATAGTTCTCGCAAAGAATGAAAAAGGCTATCATAATCTAATAAAACTCGTTTCGCGAGCTTGGACCGACGGTTTCTACTCTCATCCACGAACCGACAAACACGAACTTGCCAAACATCGTGAAGGACTTATAATATGTTCGGCTTGTCTCGGCGGCGAAATCCCCCGTTTGCTTTCCTCCGGTCGCGATGCGGAAGCTGATGCCGCCGTGAAATGGTGGAAAGACACTTTCGGAGAAGACTACTATATAGAACTTCAGCGTCACAAAGCTACCGTACCCCGTGCTAATCACGATGTCTACGAGGCACAGATGGCTATCGAACCAAAATTAAGAGCCCTCGCTGAAAAATATAATATTAAGGTAATCGCATCCAACGACGTCCACTTCACAAACGAAGATGATGCAGAAGCGCATGATCGACTTATCTGCCTGTCGACCAACCGTCTGCTGAACGATGAAAGCAGAATGCTCTACACAAAACAGGAATGGCTGAAAACGACAGAGGAAATGTCACAACTATTCTCCGACATTCCTGAAGCAATCACAAACACCCTTGAGATAAGCGACAAGGTCGAAGTCTACTCCATAGACCACGCTCCGATTATGCCGAACTACGAAATCCCCAAAGAATTCGGCACAGAGGAAGAATACAGACAGCGCATCACGGAGCAGGACCTGTTTGAAGAATTCACACGCGACGAGCACGGTAATGTTGTGCTTAGCGAAGAGGAAGCCCAAGACAAAATAAAAAAACTCGGCGGATATGAAAAGCTTTACAGAATTAAATTCGAGGCAGATTATCTGAAAAAGCTGGCATATGAAGGAGCTGAAAAACGATATGGGATGCCATTGAGCGATGAAGTCAACGAGCGTATAACCTTCGAGCTTCATATAATGAAAACCATGGGTTTCCCCGGCTACTTCCTAATCGTGCAGGATTTCATCCGCGCCGGTCGCGAACAGCTCGGCGTCAGCATCGGTCCTGGTCGTGGTTCGGCAGCAGGTTCGGTTGTCGCATATTGCCTGGGTATCACGCAGATTGACCCGCTGAAATATGACCTCCTGTTCGAACGTTTCCTTAATCCTGACCGTATATCATTGCCTGATATCGATGTCGATTTTGACGATGACGGTCGTGGAATCGTGCTGGATTATGTGACAAAAAAATATGGCGCTGAAAAGGTAGCCCACATTATCACATACGGCACAATGGCTGCCAAATCAGCCATCAAGGATGTCGCCCGCGTAATCAACCTGCCGCTCAACGAGAGTAACCGACTTGCAAAACTCGTACCGGGCAGAATGCCTGTCGTAAATGGCAAGGAACTCAAGCCGACCCTCAAGAACTGTTATGAGCATGTAGCAGAATTCGAGCCAGAACTCAAGAGTCACAACCCTCTTGTTGCGGACACTCTGAAGTATGCCGGTCAGCTCGAAGGCAACGTGAGAAATACGGGTGTGCATGCTTGCGGTGTCATCATTTGCCGCGACGACATCACCGACTGGGTGCCTGTCAGCACCGCGACCGACAAGAAGGAAGGAAAACTGCTTGTCACACAATACGAAGGCAGCGTTATCGAAGAGACCGGACTCATAAAGATGGACTTCCTCGGTCTGAAGACCCTGTCAATCATAAAAGAAGCAGTAGCCAACATAAAACATACCCACGGCAAAGACCTCGACATCGACAACATCCCCATCGACGACAAAAAGACCTACGAGCTATACAGCAACGGCAGGACTGTCGGAACATTCCAGTTCGAGTCGCCCGGCATGCAGAAATATCTGCGTGAGTTACAACCGTCGACGTTCGAAGACCTTATCGCCATGAACGCCTTGTATCGTCCGGGACCTATGGAATACATTCCGACCTTCATCGCCCGCAAGCATGGCAAAGAGCCAATAGAGTATGATATTCCCGTTATGGAGAAGTATCTCAAAGATACATACGGCGTAACGGTCTATCAGGAACAGGTCATGCTCCTGTCGAGAACACTTGCCAATTTTACCCGCGGTCAGAGCGACACCCTGCGAAAAGCCATGGGTAAAAAACTAATTGACAAAATGATGGCTCTCAAAGCATTGTTTCTCGAAGGTGGTCAGAAAAACGGACACGACCCGAAAGTCCTTGAAAAGGTGTGGGCAGACTGGGAAAAATTCGCATCATATGCGTTCAACAAAAGTCACGCCACATGCTACAGCTGGGTAGCTTTCCAGACTGCATACCTGAAAGCGAATTATCCTCCTGAATATATGGCTGCAGTCCTCAGCCGAAACCTCACCGATATCACCAAGCTGGCGACATATATGGATGAATGTAAAGCCATGGGTATCACCGTTAAGGGACCTGATGTCAACGAATCGGTCTCATCTTTCGGTGTCACCCCCACCGGTGATATCCGTTTCGGGCTATCCGCCATAAAGGGTATAGGCAACAATGTTGTCGCAGACATACTCGAAGCCCGCAGTAAAGGCGGTCCGTTCAAGGATATATATGACTTTGTGGAAAGAGTGCCTGCCGGAGCCGTAAACCGACGCGCATTCGAAAATCTCGCACTCGCCGGAGCTTTTGACTGCTTTAGCGAAATAAAACGTGAGGACTTCTTCAACGAAAACGGCAAAGGCGACAGTTTCGCGGAACAGATACTCCGTTACGGTTCATTATATCAGAATGCGGACCAGAACCGCAGCGCGTCGCTCTTCGGAGATTTCGATGAAGAACTCGATATGGCTTCGCGCCCTCAAATCATACCGGCTATGCCATGGGCATCAATCACCCGCCTTGACAAAGAGCGTGACCTGGTAGGCATGTATCTTTCAGCCCATCCACTTGACCCCTATTACATGGAGTTGAACTACGGCATGAGCTGCACAATCAAGGAACGCGATGAACTCACCCCGACCGAAGGTATGGAAATAACTTTCGGCGGCATAATCATGAAATATGAGTCTTCCATCCTGCCGAGCGGTACTCAGATGGGACGCTTCAAAATCGAAGACTACTCCGGTGCGACCGAGCTTGTCGCGTTCGGCAAGAACCTGATGGAGCTTGGCAACTATTGTCACGAAGGTCTCGCCGTAGCAGTTAGAGGCGTGTATAAAAAGAATTTCAAAGGCGAAATCAAATTCAACATAACCCAGATGCAATTGCTCGACGATGTCAAAGGACGTCTGATAAAAGGCATAACAATCAAGACTGCCATTGACCAGGTCAACACCGAATTGCGCGAATTGATTAAGAGCAACGCCATCAAGAAAGATGACAACCGACAGGGTGGAACTTTATCGTTCCGCATCTATGACCCGTCAATCAACCGCGAAATAATGATGACCTCCGGAGTAAAAATTCCCGTCGAACGGCATTTTGTCGAAGAGCTGAGCAGGATGGATAACGTGGAATTCACCGTCGAACACGTCTGAACTACAACGAATAACATAATCAATCACTAATAAACCTTATTTATATTATGGCTTTTACATTTACCGACGAAAACGTCAAAGAGATTATCGCCACAGGTCAGCCTGTGGTTATCGACTGCTGGGCAACATGGTGCGGTCCCTGCGTAGCTATGGGTCCTATCATCGACGAACTCGCAAAAGAATACGAGGGTCGCGCGGTCATCGGAAAGTACAACGTTGAAGACGAAGGAGACCTCAGCGCGGAATACCGCATCATGTCTCTTCCGACCGTACTTTTCTTTAAGGACGGCAAAAAAGCGGATATCCGCCTGACCGGTTCACAGTCCCGGCAGACACTCGTCGAAAAAATAGAAGAGCTTATCGGCTGATTTTTTTAGTCGCTATCAATGCTGAAGAGGGTGCATCAAAAATAGGCTCATCCTCTGGGATATTACGTAACTTCAATGAAAGTTATAGGTTAACAGTGCACCGTAGTATCCTTCACCATAGAAGATTATGTGTTAGGCAGCGGAGCCGAGGCGGCTCCGCTGCCAATATCTTTTAACAGTATTAGTCCTCAGATGCTTATATTCTACTACACTCCTGCCCAGAAGAATATATTAAGTGCTACTTGAGTATACGGTTCTCTTGTTAAAACCCCACCTTATTGTCGGCTGCCAGGGTGCCGAGGAAGAATGTCATGGAGGCGGTACCGTCCATGGTAGGCTCGTTGGAGGAGTAGTCTGCATTGTCATCGTGGTAAACCACTGTGGTGTTCTGGTAAGCCGCGTACGGGTCCTCGCGCTCCAGGTGTACCCCGCGTAAGGAATTGAAGATATAAGCCGATACAGGACCGTCTACAAGGCCTCCAGTGGTGGGTATGTGATGCACATGCGAGAGGGCTGAATGGGGATCCTGTGGAGAATCGCAGTCAGAGGTAAGCCCCACAATCATTGTCTTGCCCCACGGGTTGCACCCCATGAGCCAGTCACGGGCGGAGGTTTCAAGTTCCAAGAAGCGGTTATCACCGGTTATCTGGCGGTAAAGCATGGCTTGGGTCACCAGTGCCACGTCAAGGTTATTGGAGCACCATATGAACGGAAGACCGCATAAGAAGGCGTTGTCAGCGCGTTCCTGCACACGTTCCAGACCGGAGCGAAGGTTGCGGACAAACTCCTTGCGCACCTTAGGCGACTGGCCGTCACGCGCCAGCATCACATGGCCTAAGTTGATGAACGGATACCACTGGTAGTGATGGGCTGAGTCAGCCCCCATCCAGGGCGTCACAGGCTCCATGCGCCCGAAGTCCACGGCATCGCGGTGGAAACGGTGGTCCCGGGTGGCGCAGTAGCGCATCATGGCTGCAAGTTCCATGTCATCGACCCAGTTATCCTCCTCATAGTAGTAGGGCGAGACGCAGGGTGCCGTCTGGCAATTGCCGGGATTAGCTTTGGCAACCTCGTAGGCGTTTGCTGCGCGACGTTCCATGTCGACGGCGAAGGCGGGGTCGATGTCCTTGAAAATCTGTGAACCTAAAGTGAATGATGAGGAGAATTTGCCCACGGATGAAGCCAGTCCCTTGCTGTCATTCTTATTCTTTTTAAGTCCGTAAGGCTTGCCGGAGCATGGATATACGGGGCGCTCCTTGCCCGGTCCCCATCCGTAGTCGGCGGTGTCATCTGCGGGCAGCCCGTAGAAACGATGGTCGCGGTCGTCGGCTATCTGATTGAGGAAAAGAGAGTCGGAGGGATTCATCTTCACCATCCATTCCAGTCCCCAGCGAGCCTCGTCGAGAATGTCGGGGATGCCGTTGGAGCCCTTTTTGCCTGCTGCGTCATATTCGTCACCCCACACATCGGGGTTCTCCTGATAGGCGAACAGCATCTGGAAAACAGCGTTTGCGGAGGTAGTCAGATACTGCAGGTAGTCGCTGGCGTCATGCCATCCGCCGGTGACGTCAATATGCTTGCCGTCATCCTCGCCGCTGAGCACCAACAACCCGTCATGCTGGTGGCAGTAAGTGTCCAGACAGGGGTTATAGCCGCAACGCTGCTGCCGCATATAATGTAGCGGCATTTCCTGCAGTCCGGCAAAAACATTGTCAGCCACCGTGAACACAGGAGATTCAATGCCGCTGTCCGTGACAATCTTGTACTTTCCGGGTTCGGTAAGCGAGGAGAAATACACTCGTGAGCATTCCGCCATAGGTTCCCATGGCAGTACTGCCACCACGGAGTCAGGGGCAACGACGGCTCCGGTGGCAACATTGACAACGCTCACCTGCGGGTCAGCAGGCGATTCGAGCATAAGCACAGCCGCCTTGATATCGGAAGGACGGTAGCCCACCTGATTCACGCGTATGGCGGAATTGTCGGCATGGATAGCCCCCACAGAACAAAGCAGAAAGGATGTAATGATAAGTTTTTTCATGATTGATTTTTTTTTGTGGGAGCGGCTTGGATATTACGTAACTTCAATGAAAGTTACAGGTTAATCAATCCACTTTGTGGAGTTCATGCCCCATTCGCTCCTTCTTAGTGTGCATGTAGAATTTATTATATCTGTTGGGTTCTACCTCTATAGGAACATTTTCCACGACCTCAAGACCATAGCCTTCAAGACCGACGCGCTTGATAGGGTTGTTGGTCATCAGACGCATCTTGCGTATGCCGAGTAGATTTAGTATCTGCGCTCCGACGCCGTAATCGCGCTCGTCGGCGCTATGACCCAGATGAAGATTTGCCTCCACGGTATCAAGTCCTTCTTCCTGAAGTTTGTAAGCCTTTATCTTATCCATCAGTCCGATACCTCTGCCCTCCTGATTAAGATAAACGACAGCACCCCTACCCTCTTTTTCAATCATGCGCAGAGCCTGATGGAGCTGCTCTCCGCAGTCGCATCGCTTGGAGCCGAAAATATCACCTGTCGCGCATGAAGAATGCACACGCACCAGTGCAGGCTCGGGTGTCGACAGGTCGCCTTTGAGGATTGCAATATGCTCCAGACCGTTACTCTTCTGACGGAACGGAATCAGGCGGAAATGACCGTAAGCGGTCGGCATATCGACCTCTACGCCTTTTTCAACCAGACTCTCTGTAGCGAGTCGGTAGGCTATCAAATCGCGTATCGAAACCAGTTTCATACCCCACTCGTCAGCACGACGACGCAATTCCGGCAACCGTGCCATCGAACCGTCATCGCTCATTATCTCCATAAGCGCCGCAGCCGGCTGCAGACCGGCAAGACGGGCGAGGTCGACAGCCGCTTCTGTATGACCGCAACGGCGGAGCACTCCCTGGTCCTGCGCATATAAGGGATTGATATGTCCGGGGCGTCCGAATGTTTCCGGAGTGGATTTAGGGTCGGCAAGTGCGCGGATGGTCGCGCAACGGTCATCGGCACTTACGCCGGTCGAGCATCCTTCGAGCTTGTCGACGGTTACCGTGAAGGGGGTTCCGAGCACCGATGTGTTATCGTCGACCTGATGCGGCAGGTCAAGCTGCTTGCAACGCGATATTGTGACCGGCGCGCAAAGCACCCCGCGCGCATTCTTCAGCATGAAGTTAACCTGCTCGGGAGTGATTTTCTCCGCGGCTACGATAATGTCGCCTTCGTTTTCCCGGTCTTCATCATCGACAACAATAACCATTTTACCTTCGCGAAAATCCGCGATAGCTTCTTCGATAGTATCGAGTTTTATTTTCTGCTCCATATTATTTTTCATTTTCTTCGTCGATACCTGCCTCGCGTGATATCCTTGCGGCTAATGCGCGGGTGTTGTCTATCACGGATGCCAAGTTGCGCGAAGTAATATTAAACGGATAATTATTAAGGAGATTGACCACCACCCTGTCGTGCGAATTTGACAGATAGTCAACTATATCATTCAGATTATTTTTAAGAAGATGCAACCCCGATGTATTGAACCGCTTCATTATAAAACTACTGTTTTTCAGCCTCATTGCTTCTTTATCGCATTGCGTTTCGAAATCTGCGAGACGCGCCAACGCTATATCGGGCTGCACTTCGGTCATCACGACTTCCTTCACCTCAAGATTGCGCTTCGCCTCTCGTCCGATGAGTCGGTTGATGAAGTTACGGTAAGCGTCGACATTGAACACCGCCGAGTCTCCGACCGCCTTGTATGTGAAAAATATGCCTAACGGCAAAAGGACGAATGAGCTGAGCCACATTCCCTGATAGACTTCTAATTTGCCGTCTCGCGCCATTTTGAAGCCAGAGTTGTCGATGATAAAATAAACAATAAAAAGCAATACGGAAATCACGAGAGGTGTGCCTAAGCCGCCCTTCTTTATGATGGCACCGAGCGGAGCACCGATGAAAAAGAATATTATGCACGCAAACGACAGCGTGAACTTCTTCTGCATTTCTATATCATGGCGGCGCATGATTTTAGCTTCTTCCGAGAGGGCGAGACTGCGGTACTCGTAGTCAAGTTTCTGCCGGCGGGCTTTGCTCAGAGCCTGGTTCAGATATGTCTTGGCATAGCTTGGAGAAGGCGAGTTGAAGATTGAATCCAAGTCGAGAGGCGTTTCCATCGCCACTGTCGGACGGCTCACTGTCACCGTCGTATCGCCTCGTATCTCCGAAGTCGTGAGAGTCACTCCCATAACCGGTATCGAAAGAATTTCCGCCGCATAAACCGACCCTATCGAGTCGACTCGCGCGCCTATCGAATCGATTGAATGGCGGAGCTGCGATATATTCTGACCGACAAACTGGCTGCGCATGCCGCCTTCGTCAAGGCGGTTGAAATTCGCGTCGAACGCCATGTATATCTGCTTGTCGTCAAACTGTTCCCTCCTGAAGGGCATATAGCCCGACGCTGTCACGCCCATAGTGTTCTCGCGCAGGTTTTCGAACATCTCTCCGCTGTATAACTGCAGGAAAAGGTGCTTCTTGTCCTCTGTGAAAGATATGCTGCCCGAATCGGCGAGTATCACGCGCGAATTGTCCATGCCGCGGGTGATGTCATACAGTATCATACCGTAAAGCATACCCGTCTCCGGATTTTTATGGTCGATATACAGATTGATGTTGGGTATCTGGTCATAGAACGACTTCTCCGGTATTTCGACTTCGGGAGTCTTTTGCTTCACCGAAAACAGCAGTGTGTACATCTTAGCCTGAGCTACCGGCAGCACATTGTTCTGGAAAAAGAATGCTCCGACGGCGATGCAAGCCATCAGTATTATAAGCGGGCGCATTATCTTGAACAGCGATATCCCCGACGCCTTGAGTGCCGTCAGTTCAAACTTCTCTCCGAGATTACCGAACGTCATCAGCGACGCGAGAAGCACGGCAAGCGGCAATGCCGTCGGCACCATCGTCAGAGCGGCATAGAAAAACAGTTCGCCTATGATATCGATTGACAGACCTTTACCTACGATTTCATCGACAAAACGCCACAGAAACTGCATCAGCACAACGAAGAGGCAGATGAAGAAAGTCATGATAAACAGAGGCAGGAAGCTCTGAAGCATGAATGTGTATAGGCGCTTAACTCTGAACATCGCGCAAAGATACGCAATTTTTTTGAAAAAGACCCACTCACGACCGCCGCAGACTCGGGCAACTATATCAAAATATCTTAACCAGCGTAGCGCATGGCTCGGCTTTAGGCGGGCGTATATGTTAGCCTATGGCAAGCCTCGCGTAGCAGGCGCAGCCATAGGGTTAAAAACAATTGCATAAGACCGTATTCTTTTCGGTACTATCAAAAATGAATTTTTCGGATGGCTCCGCCAATCCTAATTATTCATTTTTGGTAGCACCGGGATAGCTTACAATTTCAAGGGTAAACTCACACGTATGACAGTATAACCTTAGAGAGCGAGGCGCAAGCCGAGGTCGTCGTCGCGGGTGCTAGGCGTAAAGTTGAGACGATTCGCAACACGACAGCTGGCAGCACCGCCGCCCCAGCCACCGCCACGAATGACGCGATTAGTACTGTTGCTACTCCATAAATCGGAGCACCATTCCCACACATTGCCGCTCATATCATAAATACTCAATTCATTATCAAGCTTCTGAGCGACCGGATGTGTCTGATCTCCGCTATTTTCATCATACCACGCTACGCGGTAAATATCATTGCTACCGCTATATTCGTAGCCGCGAGATTTACTACCTCCTCTTGCCGCATACTCCCACTCCCTATCAGTAGGAAGGCGAAAATTCCTACCGGTCAGCCTACTCAACCGTTCTACAAACTCCTGGCAATCATACCATGACACCTGCTCAACTGGATTATTATTGCCTATGAAACGCGATGGATTATTTCCCATCACAGCATACCATAGACGCTGAGTGACCTCCGTTTTACCTATATAGAACGGATTCATTGCGCCGCCATCCACCATGATCATTTCAAACGTTACACCGTTGACAGTGAATGTTTCAACCTGACCGCCTCCTGTCGATATCGCGGAATAGCCATTGCCTGACCGTCCGGAGTTTCTCGAAAGACCGCTAAGCAATCCGTCAGCGACCTGCTTTGAAAGCGAGATAAGCTGTTGCATTGATTCTGCAGGACCATTGACATCGTAAGCCTTTTCGACAAGACCTGTCTCTACGTTAATCAGGCGGGCGGCTACAAAGAGTTCATCAAACGCCTCACTTACATCAGCTACAGCGACATATTTCACTCCGAATTTCTGACCCAATTTCGCAATCTGACTGTCACGGACTTCACCCGAAGTCTGATAATCTGTCTCCTTCGAAAGTGCGGCAAGAAATTCCGACGTTCGTTCGACGGCTGCAAAATCGCCGCTCTGCGTAATTGCAGTAACGATTTTGGCTCCTAATACCTTTTTGATACTGTTATCCACATCACTTCCGGTCA
Source organism: uncultured Bacteroidales bacterium (assembly GCA_947175535.1). GTDB lineage: Bacteria > Bacteroidota > Bacteroidia > Bacteroidales > Muribaculaceae > CAG-873. The sequence goes on along the minus strand of CAMWNF010000017.1, from coordinate 19,999 downwards.
CATAAACGGCGACTTTTTTCTTCACGGGTTCCTGCGCATACACCCCGACTGCGCCAATCGCACAGACCAGTAATGCTACACCAAGTCTGAATATTGTTTTCATGGCTGCCATTACTTGGATTTTTTATTTATCAGGCGATAGGCGACGTTATTAGCCATATTTGCAAGGACATCCGAACCTGTGTATTCCCGCTTCAGGCTAACCGACTTCACAACTTCTCCTGAAACAAGGTCAATCAGGCGGGCAGACATGTGACACTGATCATCGGTTGTGATAACGGCATTGACGACTATGACATAGTCAACACCCATACGCTCACCGACAGCCCGGATTTCTTTTTCAGGCACTTCACCCGACACCTGATAATCCTGCTCTTTGTCAAGTGCGCTGATAAAAGCTGAGTTACGCTCAAATGCTCTGTAGTCCTTATTTCCGGACAATCGGGCAAGGACCGATGAATTGACTATGGATTTGTTGGCTTGGCTCATATCGCCCTCTACATAGACGGCAACTTTTTTACCTGCGGCAAAAGCGTCAAATCCGAATAAGCCCGCTAAAACAGTAATTACTGCAAGAAAAAATACTCTTTTCACCTTTTTACTTAGTGTTAGGTTGCCGCAGGACCCTCTCTTTGGCGATATACAGATACAAAGAAGCGCAAGGTCTGTACTTGTTGCCCGCTCTTCTGTTTGAGGCCTTCGCATTGCCTTGATCCGTTGAACGAGCAACGATGCAGAGGCCTCACGCACATATGTAAACAATGCCGATACAATACTCCCGTATCATAATCGGTCATGATATTACATATCCACATAAGCATCTACCGTTGCTTCATTCTTGACGGATCTATGAAAGTTGCGAAGTTTCAAACAGTCAAGATGAGCGCTGAGTAACGCTTCATATATTTCTTCGCACCTCACCCCGAAACCCATATCGGGCCTCTGCGAGCGATATGCATGGCAAAGTTAATTAATTATACCGTAATTACAAATGAATTTTTCAGAATATTTTTAAGCCGAATTCCGCCTATATAAATCAGAGGAGGTCACGCACCGTCGGCTTGACCTCCTCTGACTTATAGTAATATATGTATTTTTACTGGATTTCTTCGACAATCAGATATGACGGCAGGCTGCCATAGTGAGCGGCGAGGCGGTCATGCTGGTCTGCCTTCGAGGGGTTGGCTTTTGTGCCTTTGCCATCGCGGTACATTTTTGCAAGTCGCTCGTTGACGAGTGCAAGGACATTTTTCGGCAACTTGCCGTTCTTCGCGATAGGTTCGTAATAATGAAGAGCCTGAGTGTAGTTCTGATTCAGAAAATCTCCGTTGTAGTTCATGCTGCCGAGATAGAAGCGAGCCCAGTCGTCGCCCTGCTCCGCGGCTTTTTCGCGAGCCTTTAGGCTGGGGAGGAAACCTTCTTTGTAAACCGGGTCGTGCTGAATTTTTTTATCGGACTGTGCCGCAGCAATAAGCTGAAGTGCTGTTGCAGCATCTCTGGCGACTTCAGTATCTCCCCGTTTTTCGTTGCGAAGAGGTAGCCCGAGTGTGGCGCGGGCAGCGTCATCGCCGAGGTCGCCGGCGATATAGAGCCAATAGAAAGATTCAGGATAGCTGATTGGTCCGCCTGCACTTGCACGCATATTGAAGCCGTAAAGAGCCGCGCCGCGCGGATATCCCTTCAGAGCCGCCTGATGATAATATTCACGAGCCTTGGCATAATTCTGTTCTACGCCATTGCCTGTCATATACATACTGCCTAACGCCGTATCGCCGAAACCATATTTCATAGGCTGACACGCCGCAAAATAAGTCTTGGTTTTCTTATAATCCTTATGATTGAAATAATAGAAACCAAGGTAACAGTTGGCTTCATTATAACCGGCGTTTGCCGCCGCCTGCATAAGCTTAACGCCTTCCGACGACTGTCGTGCAAACTCTGGCGAGAAAGCGTAAATCACGCCCAACTCCATCGCGGCGCGAGGACTGCGCTCAGCAACCAATTTCAGACAACGCTCCGCCAAAGCAGGACTCCACACCTTATGATATAGAGCCAGCGAAACGACGCTGTCGGCAGAAATCTTGCCATTGGCATATTGTTGACTTACCGATTCATAGACAGCATCGTGCTTATTGACAGAAGTTGCCGCACTTTGAGCCGGCGTATTATTACTGCGGTTACGCAAAGAGAAATTGCCGCGTGCCGTTGCCGGCATTGCAACGGCTACAGCCAAAAGACAAAGAAGGAGTGAAATTTTTTTCATTGTGATGAAAGATATTTATTTCAATTTCAACACCCCACCAAACCATATTGTTCGCAAACAGATTAAATTACAGCTACAACAATCTTTACATTCCGTCAGACATTAAAACAGAAACGCCCCATAACTATTATTTATTTTGAAAGTTTATGCTTTTTTGCACATGCTATCCCAAGTGCAAATAAAGAAGCAAAGCCTAATGCGATTTGTGTCGTATATAGCCATTCATACGATAAGACTATAATTGTAATAATAGCTGCTACTAAAAGTAGGAATAGTAGAACAAACCAAACTTTAGAAATTGACTTAAAAATCCAAGGCAATGTAATTGCAGTCACACCTGCACACAACGAAATCATACCTAACATCGGGCTATAGGAATAACAGAATATGCCGAACAATCCTAAAACAACAAACATTGCTAAGGAGATGAGATAGAGCCAATTGTAATTGGACATCAGCCAACCTTTGGTTTTAGCAGAAGGTCTGGCTGCGTTTATAGCGGAAATTTGAGATACGTTTCCAATGGCTGTAAATGAGCCATCTTCGTTAACCTTGAAGATGTCTCCGTTGTCAGTTACATGATATTTATTTTGTTCTTTTCCCATAAAATTTGTGTTTAGAGTTTAGAAAAATAATGTTATTCCCATTGGAGAACGAACCGGTTGATTTTTCACCATTGCTGGAGTCCATTTGGGCATTGAACTTATAAGATTTATTGCAGCAGAATTCAAATCAGGGTTTTCACTATAAGTAACCTTTACATTCGTAACCGTACCATCTCTCTCAATGATAAATTCAAGTTCAACATCTCCCTCTAATTGACGTCCTTGATTATCCCGAGGCCACTGGATGTTATCTCGCAACCACTGGGACCTTGCTCTGTCCCCGCCAGGAAATTCGGCTTGAACTTCAACTGTATAATAAATCTTATTTACGTCAATTACATCTTTCTCTGTAGCATTTGCAGAGCTATTACCGGTAATTTTTACAGACTCCTCAAATTTTTGTATTTTTGATTCAGACTTTGTGTTGGAACTTTCGTGCGGCTTCTGAGATGTCTCTTTTGTTGACCGGTTATTATCTTCAACTTCTTCAACTTCTTCTGCCGCCGGTTCCGGAATAATTGGTGTAATTACAGTATCAGTAGAGTATGACATATTAGTATTTTGATTGTATGTTGTTTCTGTATTATCATATAATAAATATGACAAACCAATTCCACCGATAATAATCAAACCAATAAGTAACGCAACGATAAACCTATTCTTACTTTTCTTGTATCCCACTATCAGACCTTTATCGTTCTTCTTATAAACATAAGCAGGTTGTCCCGACTTTTCATTTGAATATATATTATCATCGGAAGTGGACTCTGCTGAGGTTGAGATATTTTCAGCATTACCCATTGATGTAAATGAGCCATCTTCGTTAATGCGATACACATCACCATCATCGGTTATGTGATACTTTTTAGGATTATCACCCATTATCAAAATTTATATTTATATAGTTCAACAGAAAATCGTTTGCCATCTAAATGGCGAGTATATGTCCCTTTGGCGAAATTTTTATATGACAAATCCCAAAAATAAAAATCTATACGACCAGTATATTTGCCATTATAATATTCAGACCATGTTTTGCCATCAGATGTTCCGTATATTTCCAATGCTTCGCCATTTCCATTATCTGAATAATATAGCACACCAAAAGGATTTTCGGTATCTAATGTCAAATTCCCATGTATTCGAGTATTCCCAATAGTGCCATAAAAATCACCGTCAACGATATAGGATGCTTCTGCATTAGAAGAATACTGTTCTGAGCTTGAATAGTAATTTTTATCATATGTGGAATAATTCTGATTGGCAACATATATCCCCATTGCTACAGCCACAATAACAGCTAAAATAATCACACAGGCCCACTTGTGATTTGATTTCTTAATATTTGTAGTTGGGGAAAAGTGAGGAGAATATTGACGCTCTTCTGCATTTCCTAAATAAGTTACTGAACCATCTGATTCCACCCGATAGATTTTACCATCGGGAGTAATATTGTATTTCGATGGAGGCTCGTTTGATTGAACGCGACCGCCTTTAATTTGGGTAACCGAGCCGTCTGGTTCGACACGATAAACGGAGCCGTCTGGTGCAGTATATGTTTTATTTGGTATATGTCCCATAAGTTATCCAATTAGTTCTCCAACATTGATTCTATACTGATTGCTTGTGGATGAGATTTTTATATTCACATCCATATTTGCATCAAGCTCGATAAATGCTCCGATGTTACCATTAGGGATATCGTACTCTGCCATTACGTCATCAATCAACTCGTTTGAACCGATTAAGAACGAAAGTGTCTTGTTGGCATCTACGTTTATATCTTTATCACCTCGTCTTGTCGGAATTGAAATCGGTTCGCTTATGCAATCGTAGATTTTTATTACCCGCCCATTCTCTTTCAACAAGAATGACATCGTATAAGGAAACATGTCTTGAAGCATGTAATCCTTGATCTGTCCTTGAATAATCAGTGATTGGACCATACATCCTTTTGCTATATGCTGAAGTATGATAATGTTTTCGGTTGGCTGAATGATAGACCGACGAAGTATGTTTTGAACTTCACAGATACCATCTTCCACAAGCATATTACAGCACATATAATCTTCTCCATCTCCAAAGGCAAACGAAATTTTTGATGATTTGCCGATTTCGCGAGCGATAGCAATACCAAACGCGCCCATAACAGCAGGAGAACTTATCCTAACTATAATTTTATTGCCAAAGGCTCGGTCAACACAAGCCTTTGCGCCGAGAGAGAAAATATATTCTTTCTCATTGCTTGGCATAAGTATTAAAATACCTTCGCGGATCTTGCTGAGGTTAAATAGTATTACCGCTTTACCGGCACTATCGAAAGAACTATGAGAAAAAGCGACTTCGTTAATACCGTTGATGCTATTTGGACAAGATGGGATGGAAAGAATTTCGTCGTTGTATGCCGCCACAAACGAATCTGTTTCTCCGCCAGTGTAGTTAAATGCATGAAAACAGCATACACTTGGTAACATGTCGGATAAACCGGCATCTATTAAACTGTCATACAGTTCCTGAACAGGATTAACATGTAATTCCGCCGGGTCAAAACGACCAACGACAGTTACCGAGCCGTCAGAATTGATTTCAAACACACAACCGGTTTCATCCCAACTATATTTGCCTGCTTCAGCACGCTTTAGTTCGGCAAGTGTGAATTGGCGATTATTTATACACTCCTGCTGAGGATTATTAACGGGAGTTTGTGCCGGTGGTGGATTGTAAGTTAATTCCGCCGGTTCATTATTTGATTTGTTTTTTGTAATCAGGATAAAGAGAATTGCACCAATTATCAATGCAATTATTCCAATAAAAATACTATCCATCACATAATTCTCTAATATGATATTGAATCTTCTATGAAATAAACCGAATCTACAGTTCCATAATCACCTACATATATATCACCTACATATATATCACCTACATATATATCACCTGCATATTTTATGCCATTAGAGTCTTCGTTAAATTCCTGCCTTGCCGAATGGTCTTGCTTGTTATTAAAATATTTGATTAGACAAAATATGATGATTGAGAGTACAAATAATATAAGGCGAGGCAATGTCCACCCTTGATTTTTATTATGAGTACCGTGCCTTTTTTTATTAAACTTAAAAAGAGCTATCAATCCAAATATTACATAAAAAAATATCACCAGGAAAATACCCCCGCTGTTATATATCAATATAGTGCCAAAAAACACACCTATCAGACCTGCTGTCAACTGTATCCAATTTATCTTTTGAGGACTCTTAGGGTCGCCGGTTGTTTCATCGGTAAAATTATTGACATTCCCGATATTAGTAAAACTGCCATCGTCATTAATCCTGAAAATCCTTCCATCATTAGAAGTATGATACTTCTCAGACTGTTGAATGGAATCTAATTTAACATTACTCCCATTAGTATTTCTTTGTATGTATTGGGATATTTTCCCATGGGAATAAAGGACTTTCAAAAATTCATTCGGAATAGCGCATGCTGATACTTCCCCAAAATTGACATGCCCTTGAGGGGAAGTTAATCCTAACACCCAACTTTCTTCTGATTTCAATTCAGCTCCATTGAAAAGAGTTGCTGAAAAATTTGTATGCTCGGATTTTTCCAAAGTGTAATATGAGAAACCATCATTGTTGGCAATAACTGCCCCATATTTTGCCAATGGCATTCGTGGTGGATAAGGGAATGTATATAAAATCACATTCTCTTCGTTAGTTTTATATCTTATAATATCGAATTCATCCCAATTAAAATCCGGGATATAGTTCATATGCGTAAAGGTTTCTAAAAACCACTCTTTACTCCTTAACAACGAAATCAATTTATTAGTATCATTGATTTTTGTTTGCAAGGTATGAATCCAAGAAGGGATGAGTTTGAATTCAAAATCGTAGAGCGAAATCTTAATTGCATTATTTTCTATTCCCATAATATTGTTAGTTTATCTGATACCTGAAACATAAATAGGATTCACCAGAAACAACGTTATAGCAATTTTCCGATTTATATAAACCGATAAATAACGACAGCTCAACTATTAATTATTGCCATTACTAATGCATATAAGAATAAACCTATTAATATGCAGGTACCAGTAATTTTAGCTACATTTTTAACATTGACTGATAAATTAGATTTATTATCCTGGTTATATGAAATTGGATTATGTACGGTTTTTACCTGCATTTGTCTGCGTTGGTTTGATAAATTTTCTTTTAGTTTTTTTACCTCATAGACATCCGTAACATTTCCGATATTAGTAAAACTACCGTCATCATTAATTCTGAAAATCTTTCCATCATCAGATGTATGATATTTATTCGTTTGCTGTCCCATATTCTTATAAATCAATAATATTCCGTTTTAACATCAATTTTAGAGTAGTTGCCTCTGAAACCATTAAGCATTGTCTTAATATATTTTGAAAATGCCGGGTCGTGCGAGTAAAAACCAATTTCATCCGTTGCGTATTTACTTGGGAAGGCCAGTATAGCTTTATCTGCGACTAACCAGCAACTGATAGACAGATTCTCATCCAAACGGATAAGCTCTATACCGTGTTTCTGGTATTCATCGCCCATCAAAAAGCTTATTTCTCGGTACATATTCTCGAAATCGTGGATGCATAAATCATCATAATCCTCAGCGAGCCAAGTGCTTTTTACAGAATCAATCTTGACATAAAGTTTCTCAAGATCAATATCAAGTTCCGTACCATTACCTGTCGGAGCCGTGAGTAATCTCCTTCTGTCATCAACACTCTTCTTGAACTTATCAGGATCTTTTGCCCGTGTAATACAGAAATACTTGTCAACAATCACCGAGTCCTGTGCTTTTAATTCGCGAATACCTCTGTATCTATTCCTGTCATGTTCATGATTGCGCACAAGAGCACGGCGCTCCTGATCCATCTGTGCTGAAATATCAGTAGCTATATACTGGTCGATTATCATCCTCTTGAAATTCCGTCCCTCGGGATTATAATACGCCATTGTGACATGACATCCTGAGTCTGACAATGATATAAGTCTCTTTTGCATTTTCTTAAATTCCTGAGGCTTGCTTATAAATCCGTAATACAGGACATCCTCAAAAATCACGATTGTGTCATTGGGTTGAGCGGTTTCAAGGAGTTCATTAATCTGATTTAGATAGTTGGGGAATATACCAAGATACCTGGTGGAAAGTGATTTCTGAACATATACAAGATTGTCAACAATATCCTTTGCCTGTTTGGCACTTTCATACTCTTGATAAAAGAATATAGCAAATGTGATGATCATGCCGAAAATTGCCGAATTTGTTATCAACTTGTAAAGTTTCGAAGACCATAACCATCTGCATACCCGTTCCAATTTTGAAACCTTACCTGTATCGTTTATATTATTGTTTTCCATAAAACCGGTTTATTTTTGATAAATCAAGAAACTAAATCGTAAAGCAAAGACTTCAACCATACCTGACCCAAGACCATAATAAGGCAGCCTGACACATGGTATTGAAAGCCTTTTAGGACATTAAATGAAACGACATTGGGGCCAAGGACTATTTCACCTATCTTCACTTTAACAATATCATGCCTAAGAAATCTAATTAAATCCACCTTATTTGGAAATTTTCTTTCTATGGGTGAAAGGGCATGACTCATTAGACAGATAACCCTGAGACTCAATATGGAACAACTCTTTTTCATAAAATTCATAAGGAATGAATAATTTAATATCTAAACTGCGAGTTAGTCCATCGTATTTCGGGTTAAAATTTGTAAAACCTCGTCTGTTATATTTTTCCCAATAAATGCGGTAAATATAGACCCAATCGTGAAAATCGGTCCAAATGGGATGCCCCACCATCCCAAAAATAAGGTCTTCAGCAAGTAGCTCCAACCGTATTTGATAGGGTTTTCGGTCGATTTAACATAATATATAGTATTAGAAGATCTCCTAAAAGTCATTACAATGACTGATATGACATATGTATAAATAACAAATTTTCCACCATTTTCTATATCATTATACAATTGTTCAAATGTCATATCTTCTACTCCTTTAATTTCCATATCATTATTTCTCTTTATTAGCGTAGTCAAGGACTATGCTGCGGGTTACTTGGAGGGGATATGAGAAGATTTCTGCCATTTCGCCACCAATCTTCGGATTATTGGTGTTGCAGATGAGAGTGTATTGGGTCAGCGAATCGATGAGTCGCTGAGTGTAGTTCTCGTTATCGCGGTTGAGCAGGTCAAGTATCATCTTCACGCCGATGGTGGTAACGAAATTGATGTCGGCAGAGATGCCGGGCTCGAAACTGCCGACTTCGCCCATGTAAATATGCGTGTTGGCTTCAACACGACCGGATGTATCGCTCATGGTTGCCATGAAATCTTCGTAGTCAGGCATACCTTCGGGCAGACAGTAGAATATTTCTCCTGCAAATGCACGTTCCCAGCAGCCAATGGAAATGAATGGCATGCCATTAGGTTTGGCAAGCATTTGTGCTGCATAATAATCCCCCTCGCGATTATCCGCGCAACCGACCATTATAGCATCGGGAGTGCAGAACGGTTCGATTTCAGCGAGTGGCACGTCCTGAATACGCTTGTGGGAAACGTGTATTTCTGCTGAAGGATTAATTTGGAGTATGCGTTCACGAAGTGCAGTAGTCTTATATTTGCCAACATCAAGTATTCCACACTGGTGGCGGCAGATATTGTGGTAACTAAGAATATCCATGTCGATTAGAAAGAAGCGACCGACACCTGCACGGGCAAGTTCGAGAGCTACAAGACTACCGACTGAGCCACAACCGATAATCACCACACCTTTACGCAGCATGATATCGGATTCGAGTATGCCGGTGTTGCGCGAAAAGATATCAATCTTCAGGCTATACCCTTCAAGCTGACAAGGAACACCTTCAGATGTGATGAACTTAACATTACCTTCTGCATCACGCCAGCCATATATCATATCATCGCTTACGTTCTCGGGCTTTTCAGAATAGAAATGACCGAGTTTCACAGGTGCCGGACCACCAAGGTTATCATCAACGGAATCGACAGAGATTATATTATAGAAGTTTGACTCCTTATGGTGATAACCCCACAGCTCATGGTCGCCATTAATGTCGAGTGGATAGCAAACGGTCGGTTTCAACCCTTTGCCTTTCATAAATTTATTAATATCAATTGTTCCCATTACTATTAGTATCGCTTTCGCTGATTTCAATCCTAATTGATTTTACCTTTTCTACAATTGTAGGGACTACAGTAGCTCCGACAATTACGCCGGTAGTAAAAATCAGAAGCGCAGCAATGAGAAGTTTCTTCTGTTTTGTCAGCCACCGATGTACGGCTCCTACATTTGCTGTAGGAGTATTGTAGATCTTTTGATCATTCGTGTTTTCTGTCGTTCTTAACTCATCACCTCCATTACGTGGAGATTTTGGGACACTACGAGTTTGAGATACGCGAGTGTTGGTGTGAGTCGGAGTCGGATGAAGCTCACTCCTTTCCTCGTCAACATAACGAAGCGCGAAGAATTTCTCCGGAATAAGATCATCGCCCACTTCAACATCAACGGTTGAGTAAGCTATGTTGCGGGGACGCACACCATTGTTGTGGTCGAGATGGTACATCGTGAGTCGGAATGACGGGTCAATGTTTACGAGTCCGGAGATAACACCATACGGATTTTTAGATGCAAACTCAGAGTTAGTACCGTCGTCAGTCGAAGAAAAGTAGTCCATCGAACCGGGGTGACGATGCCATAAACCAAGAACTTGCAGTGGTTCCTTATACTGATTGGCTACAGATGTGCCAAGATAGTTTACGAAATCTTGGTCATACTCAAAGTAGGCTGTCTCGAACACTCCGTTTATACCCGGCGGTATCATTTCCATTACCACCCACAAACCATTGTCAAGGATGTAGCCGAGAAGGATACCACCAGTTTCGACCGGATGCTTTGCAAAGCTTTCACGAATCATCGCGTTATATGCCTTATCGCTAATGATTACGGTTTCGCATTTATTGCTCATAGTTTTTCAAGATTAGATGCCACCATGACGATTAAAATCAGCAAGAGGAAGATCGCCGGTTAGAACGAGTTCAAAGGCAATAAGCCACTTAGATGCCCACCCGAGGACAGATGCAGCTGTTGTAGTTGTGACACCAACCTTTTGGTCGCCCGCCTCGTTTGTACAAAGATATAAATTTCCAACCTCATCTCTCAGAAGGTGGAAAGGACGGAAGCCACATGATTCTATCAGTTCATCCACATCAGGCATAAGGGGATATACCTTAACAGAAGAACCCATCTTCTGGTTTGGGTGATTGTTATCGTATACTGCCATAACATGGTATTGACGTTTCTCTCCGAACTTGGACTCGTAAATACCAGGTTCGAGTACGCCTACCCAACACAAACGACCGTCATCGAGTTTGTCAAGGGTAAACTGAGGGAAATTACGCTCCATGGCAATCTTCTCCATTGTGAGGAGTGTGGGATTAGCTTCATACCATTGGGCGGCAAGTTTACCGGCGGGAGTAAAAATCTTAGCCGCATTGGGATCTTTTCCCATAGCATCGCCCTTACTTGACAGTTCTACGGTTTTACCTTCCCGGAGCTTTTTTGCAAGCACCGCACGCTGTTGCTTAGCAAATCTTGCAGCAGCATCTTCACCGGCGAGTTTACCCTTGCCTACCTCAACGGTTGCTTCGTTACCATTTGCCATTGCACCGCCGCCTTTGGCTATTTTAACGGTTTCGCCTTTTCCAAGGCGTTCACGCAACTCACGACGTTTTTTTGCTGCTGCATCTTCTCCGGCAAACTTGCCGGCAGGAATGTTTAGTGATTGATTCATAATATTTCTGATTTTATTATTGTTGTTTAATCGAGTTGGCTCCAGCAACTTATGCCGTTCTTTTTAATCTGCAGGATTGCCCAAAGAATAATCCAACCGATAAATGACCCGACGACTTGAGTAATCGTAGTAACGGTAGAATCCAAATACAATCCTATTTCAGAATATGCTTCAGATATAATCCCCATTGCATAAATAATTATACTTGAAACCACTACTGTCGCTATAATAATCAACCAAAAGCCCGTCTTTTTCCATTTCAGGAGCATTATATAACCAATAAGATTACATATAGCAGCCAGAATGTTTGTAATTACTAACATGATTGATGCATCTTCGAGTTGGCTTGCTGCATGAGAGTAATCAACTCCCGCCGCAACAAGCTGAATTCCATAATAACCGAGATTACTGTACGAACTCATTACTATACTACCGAAAATACCTGAAAAAACGGAACAGACAATTCCCAGCCATAGCCAGAATGTTACGAAACCGTTGCGTTGACGCTCATAGTTCATCGGTTCAGCATACTGCTGATACCCTTCGCCGGCAAATTTGCCCGCGGGAATGTTAAATGATTGGTTCATATGTTTGTATTTATTTCAAATTTAGTTATTAATTTATCATTATGTTCGAACTCCAAATCAGAGTATGACACCTCGTCATCGAATTTATATTTACTTCTTACAGTCACTTCTCTCATATAATAACCTCTGATATCATGCTCACCCAATATAGGAATATCGCATGCAGCTCTCCAGAGATAATGTATGATATGAATACTGTTATCTTTATTGTTTTTATAGCAATAAAGCCCGTAAGGCATATAATTTATTGGTGAGGCTAGTATTTTATCAGATGAATCATTAATTATATTAGCTCTATAATCTGATGTTTCAATGACATCCTCAAGCATTTCACGGCAATATATAAATCTATAATCTTTATATGCCTTAGACAAATTAAGGAATGTGTACCCTAAGTGCTTTAGAGTATAGGCAATGAAAACTTCCAACTCACAATATGGAAATCTTAGATCATCAACATTTACATAGAAATCTTGATCAAAGGATGTCTTAAGACCGGTTCCTCGTATAATTGATTTGGACAATTTTCCATTTATGAGAGCAGATGCCATATCCTTTTTGAAACTTTCCAAAAACAGATTTGGATCTAATAAATGCCCCATAGAGTAGTTTAAATTAGAACTTATTTTCTGATAAGCACTTACGACTTGCCAACACTTAATGACATTTTTACAACAATATTCAAAAACAGGAGATGATATTATGCGTCCACTTGGAACTATTATTTTAACACCTCTATCAAATGTAATCTTTTTGAGTATAGGCTTCTTGATATTCATTACGAACTCATTATTCATTCCTGAAAGAGACCAATGTATGTCTTGATTCGATTCATCAGGAATGAGATCAAAGCTTGTTTCAATAAGATTATCTTTTATTAGTAGAGAGCCTGTATTAACTTCGTTAGTGTAATTATTAGATTTTTTCAATTGAACAGAACATCCTCGTTTTAACTTTTCTCTCAGCTCTTGGCGTTTGCGAGCTGCAGCATCATAATCGTTACGAGAGTTTAACTCTTTTTTTTCTTTTTCGTAGATTTCAAATAGACCGATAGCCTTCTTTAACAATGTAGCTGCGGTAATAACATTATTATCATCATTACCCTCTCTAACATTCAGGACCAATAACGAATTATTATCTGGAAGTACTATCTTGGATATCAGCTTTTCTTCTAATTCCGGCATAGAAGAGGATATAAGATCCTGAAAAGAGGGGTTTATGGGTGCTATATAGATGCGGGGGAGAACCCGATTTTGTTTATTAGTAACGTAAAAAACCAGAACTTCATAGCAACCTTCGAGTGTTTCTGACGACAATGTTCCCTTACAAAATACTACTGAACTATTATCCAAAATATCATCAAATTTGAAGTCCGGGAAATGTTGAGCCATAGCCATCTTCTCCAACTCAAGTCGGGATGGATTCAGTTCATACCATTGCTTATCTGTCGATGTTTCATTCATTTTTTATCATCCGATAATTTAGCAAATTCAGCGTTTAATTTTTTAAATGCGGCAACAATCCAATAGTATCCTATAATGCCATAAACACAAATCCAGAGTGTCGATGCAAGCCATATAAGCCTTGTGTACTTTTTGCCTAATTCGGCGCGTTTGAACTCGTAAGGAAATTCTCGTAACTCCAAGTCTTTTACATATATATCAGGGTAAACGCAATCCGAATATTTCTTCAAATATTTAATCGCTTTGCGTTGAGCTTTGTATGCAGATGTCTTGCCAGACTGATTGGCTGCTACACGGATAAAAGCGCGAATCACATCATCAAGTCCTTTAGCCGAGACGGTTTCAGAGATTGAACCATCCGGATTTACAATATATGCGTCTTGGTTATTTCCCATTTGCTATGCTTTGAATTTCGTGAAGTTTTGTATCTACAAGGTCTACTATTTTCTCTATAGGCAGTTGTATTTCTCGTAGTGCCTTACTGATTGGTTCGATATGGTCGTAGCCGAAACGGGTGGCTTGCACATCTTGCCAACTATCTTTTGACGACGTAGTAAGGTCTTCAAACTGCTTACTGATATGATAAGCTTGTTCTGAATAGTCTTTGCCTGCCATATTAACGACCTCTTGACATTAGTAATTCTCGGATATTATCACACTCGCATGGACAACATCTGCAACGTGGACAATAAGCGCCAAACAATGCTTCACGCTGTCTCATTTTCTCTTTAATTCGTTCGGAGCCTTTACCGAAACCTAACGTTTTTGATTGAGGCGCATCTAAAGTCCGAATAGATGAAGAACTATCGCCGATATCAATACCTGCAATCTCTAATGCTTCATATCGCTGAACTTTATCGTTTAATGCCATAAGGCGATTAGTCGCCTGTGGCACATAATCGTCGGTAATGGAGTTCATCATTCCTTCACCTCCGGTCGGTTGCTCATAATATCCGACTTCACGCTCCATTTCTTGCAGCCGCATTTCAGCTTGCTCCCGTAAACTTTTAGCTTTATAAAAAGCGTCACCCGCTTTCTTCATGTCACGCTCCTCACACGAACATGAAGGTCGGTATTCTCCACTTTCTTCATCATACTTTTGCCTATGTTGACAAGAATAATAAGCTGAACAGCAATGCTCGTAACGTGTATTTGCAGCGTTCTCAATATCTCTAAGTCGAGCGACAATTGATTTGGCGGAGTTGAGACATTCATTGACATGCGCTCTTACCGCGCCACGTAGTGAGGCTACAGCAGATGCACAAGACTGCAATCCATCCATAAGGACTTGCAGCACTTCTGATGAGACATGGACTTTGGACATTCGGAGTGAATATTATATTATGAACCAATACCAGCTGTACTTCTTTCGTATTTTATTGCAAGTTCGATACGAGGAGGCAGGTATTGATTCGCCCATTGTTTATACTTATCAGAAAGTTCCATGATTGCTTCCTGTCTGCAGCGGAACTCATTTCCGAAATTTTCGAACTGTTGGTCTACCCAACTTTCTCCTACACGCGCCATATCACTTGCAAGACCTTCATAGAGATCGTTTAAAGCGGTTGAAAGAGCGTTAAGTTCTCTTTGTAGTTCAATCAATGAACGAGATGAAACATACGTAGATGCCATATCATAAATTACCGTATTCGTCTGCAATTTTTTGTAATGCTTGCAGTACTAATTCTTGAAATTGGTTAATTTGATCGCTTAGTGGTTGGATGAGGTCCTTGTCTTCAGTGAACTCATCGCGGTATTTGTGGAATTGCTCGTCTTGCCACTCTTTTGCTACTGTTTCCATAGCAGCATCCGTACGACGAAGTTGCTCCATTAGTTTTTCGGAAAGTTCCGAAAGTTGACCGCGGAAGATGCAGAGTTCATCCGTGTCAACTTGCATTCCATTAAATCCTGACATAAGCAAATTTATTTATAAGGTTTGAATTTTACTGTTAGATTACGAGCGTTGTCTCGCACATAGCCTCTGAAACGAGAGGAAGGACGATTGAAGACAAATAGTTTGTTGGCAAGAGGTGTGCCGACAATCTTGTACGACATATCTTCCGACATTTGCAAGGCGACACGGAAGTTGAACATCGAAAGCGGCGAAGAATTGCTTACGCGGTTAAGAGCTTCGAGAGTGTCGGTCTGCGCTATAACGAAAACTCCGACCGAAGCACCGTTACGGATAATTGTATCCATATCTTTAGCTGCGGCAGAAAGCTTGGGCATAGACCCGGTGGTATCTTTGTCAAGAGCGCGTATTGACTGGAAGTCAAAGCAGGTAACGTAGATGTGTTGCTGAGGCACGGTTTCATCGTTACGACGGCCGTCGATTTCTTCTCTCAGTGCTTTTAGCACATCTTCTACATCTTTATTTGAAGATACCATTGTGAAATCGCAAGGCGTGGAGTTTGCAAATTCGCTGATTCTCCCGTTGATGGAATTGTCAGCACGCATACCGCTGAGAACAACCACCTTTGCAGTATCTTCGATATGTCCTGCGACAGCCGAGCGCATTGCATTGAAAGCAATGTTGCGAGCAATATCAGCTTCACCACCAATAATGAGAATATTATTGGCATTTTCCTTGACAAGCTCGACATTAACATCGAAGTCGCTTACAGCGATAGATTCACCAAAATAAACCGGAACAACATACGGTATTGGAGAAACAGATTTATGATGTTCCTCTTGATGTCGTTCCTCAAATACTGGGAGGTCAGCCGAACGGAATACTTTGAGCGGTTCGCGCTCATAAGAAAATCCGCGTTCAAAATCGCGTAATTTAGACATTAGGCTGTCCAAATCAGATTTTGAAGTAAAGAAGCCCTGAACTATTTCGTTGGCATAAGCAGCTCCGGACTCGGAGTTATAGACGCATTGACCGGTGCGGAGTCGAGGCATGCCGCTTCGGTCTTCCGACGAGATAAGAGAGTCAAAGTCGTTGGGGGCGCTTTTGAATACTACGCGGTTGGCAATAAGATCGCGTGGCAAGAATGAACTTGTCGGTAGTTTTTGAGTTGCCAAAACAAGGTTGATGCCAAATTTGCGGAACTCCTGAATTATGATATGAATTTTGGTATTTGCTTCTTTTGCAATTGGGTCATTATCAACCTCAAAGAGTTTTTGAAACTCGTCGATAATGACAAGCAAACGAGGAATTTTTATGTCTGGAACGACACGCTTCAGGTCAACGATATTGCTGACGTTATAGTCGCGGCAAAGGGCCATGCGTCGGGAACCTTCTTCAACGAGTTCGTTGAGAATGCTCAGACCGAATTCACGCTCGGCTTCAGGAGCAATAACGCGGGCATGGGGCAATTTACCAAGTGCATAAGAATTGAACTCAACTCCGGAGAAGTCAATCAGATACATACGCAGTTCGTCAGGTGAATATTTGATGGCTGCACTGCATATCAACGAATGGAGGAATACACTTTTGCCGGAGCCAGGTATGCCGATGACGACCGCTGTATTCTGACCGCTCTCTTGTGTGATCTTAAGCGATTTGACATGCATATCGTTGCCGACGCCAAAGGGAATTTCGACTTGCCGTGCGCTATCGAAAGTCCACCAGTCGGAAGTTTCAGGAAGATATTCTGAGATGGAAACGACCACGTCTTCTTTCAATTCGCACTTACTGTTGACTTCTTTGACAATCTTTTTAATTTCAGAATCAGAGAGTGTGTCAAATTGAACAGTTCCCTCTATTACATCATGAGATTCTGATGCTTCGAGAATACCGAGTATATTGTTATTATTTTCTTTGAAGTGGTACGAATTTGCAATTTCAGAAAATTCTACCATATCAAAGGCTTCGGATTCCCGGTCGCCCATTTCATCGATAAATTCCTTAGAAGAAAGAATTACTATGTATATGCCGACCTTAGGACCAACATTCGCTAATTTTCTCAGCGTATCAAGATTGTCGGTATTAAGGCCATGAGGAAAGTTCTTAAGAATAAGAAGTATATTTGCTTCTTTATTTTCGTGAGTACTGTTATAGTCCTGTAGAGTCGAGCCTTTCTCTACAAGTAAGTTGCGCAAGATTGTGCTTGCCCGTTCTTGCAAGGAAGTAAGAGTGGTTCGGACTTCATCAGTGCGGGAGATAACTTTGTATAAGTCGCGATTAAGAAGCTTAAATGAGTCTTCGAGACCGGTCATGAAATCGGTGTCTATGACATTAGTAACGATAAGACGTGCGGGGTTATTTTCGTATAATTTACCAACTATATTATTGACAAAGTCAAAGACTTTTGTTTCCGATGCCTCATCGTATGTAATGCACAGATTTTTATCGCCGAGGACTGTGAGAAAATCAATGCGAGAAATATTTATATTCTCCAATGGGGGCAGTAGTGAGAAATTTGTTTGCCCGATAGAGACGCTTGAAGTAGTGAACTCATTTTTGTTCACATTCACGCGCTCAACTTCTGAAATGTAATGACCATTGATTTTAGCAGCAACGTCAGTCACAGTACTTGTAATTAAAGCTATAGCCCTGCGAGTCAAAGACGCATTGACACAAAAATCGCTAAGATTTTTTAAGAGGTTTAATAGCGTGTTGAATACTCTATTATATTCCGAGATAATGAAATCCCGTTCAGCTTCTTTAGTTGAGAATACACGTCTAAATAGTTGCTTCTTGGCGGGGATTAAGCCTTGAATGCGATTAAGAATTTCGGAAATATCCTCGCTACTATCTTGATTTGTGGGGCGGGATGGTTGCTGAGTCTCTTGCGAAGTATTCGCCATCTTAGCAATGGCTTCCAGAGTGTTTTGAAGACCAGAGATTTCACGAACTTTGAACCATGAGGACATTCCATCAAGACTAATATCTGTTTCTTCAGAAAGTGATACCGACGCTAATGCCTCCAAATTATACGGACCATAAGGATTGCCTCCTCTACGGACATAGAAGATTGAGCGCTCATTAAATGAAGGCGCAACGCGATTTGGTGTAACTGGGTCTATGTCTTCATTTGTGCTATCTTCTTCGTTGATTTCATATAAACTTAAATCTAAAGAGTCGATCAACTCAGGATATTCGCAGGCTTGTCGCCACTCATTAGTGTCTGAAGATAATACGGATATATCAGGAGTCAGGTGCATGTCAACGATGGTTTCGAGCGAGAACGGACCGAAATATTCATCGTCAAGTTGGGCGTAATATAAGGTTTGTGACATATAGTTATGTAAGAGAATTTACGATTTGTTTTGCAATAGATTTCTTAAAACCTCGAGCTTCAATACTGGATCTACCGGCACTCGCGATTACGACATCAGCAAAGAATATTCCACTATTAAGGTAGACACCACATATGGTGTGTCGAGGAATAATGATAGTTTCATAGCCAAAGGGACGGCCTTTATAGTAAGTTACGTTAATACGGTCGATGGCGATTGCATCAGGGTATAAGACGTTAGCGTCTGCTGATATTCTGCTCGCGGTGTATATAGGCATGGCGTTAACGTTTTAGATTATTAACTCTGATGGAATAATATATTAGCGCAATCACTGAATATATGAAGTACGGCAATGCGATGAGAACGGTTAGCAGGCAGAACGACAGGCATTTCAGGACAAAGCTGATTCCCGCATTAGCGGATAATGAGGTCTCTGCAAAGATATTGCTTCGCCACGTATTACCAACGCCCATGAGAGAAAGCCCCGCAAGGCCTAATGTACACACTCCAATTAAAGCGGCTTTACGCTTTTGCTTACATTTGAAATATTCAGCCGTGGGTATAAATATCCGTTCTTCCACATCGTCATTATAATCGGGAGCTGGTCCAACTGATGGAACCGTTATTTGAGAAGGAGGGGCATATAATTCAAATTGAACATCATCGTCGTTTTCGACATCATCTCCGGTGTATCTACCTGTATCAAAATCTTCCACATCAGAATAGTTATTTTGCAGGTAGTTTGCTTGATGGTTTTGATTAACAGGTATATCGTTTGAATATATATCATTACGACACATTAAAATATGAGTTAACTCTATACAATCTTTAGCATATATCCATTCACCATTAGCGCGACGTACAAATGTTTCTGGTCCAATAGGAAACGTGATGAGTTTCGCAAAAGAAATTCCTCTGCGAATCGTGTTCCCTATTTGAACGTCATAGTTCATATATCACATCATTTTTAATAATCTCTAAATAAGAGATAATCATTCAAGTTTCAAAGTTAGCTATTTTTCTGCAAAT
>CAMWNF010000016.1 GCA_947175535.1 uncultured Bacteroidales bacterium | reverse complement strand
CTACGGGTTTGTGTGACCATCCGGGAGAATTGGTGTTGCGGGGGTCAGGGAGAAATGTTACTTTTGCATTATCTAAATCTGTATGAATATGATTAATTCCCTTCAATCGCTCCGCGGAGTATTCGCCATAATGATTTTTCTGAGTCATTTCAATCTGACCGACGACGGCGTGCGTGCATTTTATCCGGGTGGTACGATGGGTGTGGAATTCTTCATCATGCTGAGCGGTTTCGTGATGTGTGCGGGCTATGAGAAGATTGTGGAACTAAGAAGCATATCCTATAAGGATTTCATGCTTCGCCGACTTATCAGGCTTTATCCGTTGCATATTTTATGTCTTGTAGTATGGCTAATTCTTCATAATGCAGAGACAGAACGCGTCGGTTTGCTTGCAAACATACTTATGCTTCAGGCGTGGGTGCCGGATATCGATGTGTTTTATGGATGCAACACTCCGTCGTGGTGTCTCAGTGTGTTTATGTTCCTGTATGCGGTGTTTCCCGCTCTGATAATGTTCTATTACCGCCAGCCCCGTAGAGCAGCTGGCGTGATATGCGCAGCTGTTATACTGTTTGTCGGATATATAATACTAATACCTACGGACAATAATGATATGGAGCTGTGGCTCAGCCGTATTCTTCCGCCTGTCCGCTTAATTGACTTTGCAATCGGTATCGCTCTGTGGCAGATTTACCGTGCTGTGAGAGAGCACAGGACCGTCGAAAGATTCAGACGTTCGTCTGTCGGGGTGAAAACGGTGGTTGAGTTAGTGGCGGTAGGGTTATATGTCGTTGGCTCGATGTTTGCTGAAGAATTGTCTCCGAAATGGTGCAGCGAACTCGTTTGGTGGCTGCCGACAGTCTTCGCGCTAATGCTGTTCAGCCTCACAGACAAGGCGGGAGGCTTAATTGGCCGTCTGCTCGAAAGCCGACCGCTTGTGGCATTCGGCGACGCGAGTTTCTGTTTCTATCTGCTGCACCTTCTTGTCGTTAGGGCAGTTTATCGCTTCACATATCACATTGGAATCACTCAGAGCCACCCGGTCATGCTGTGGATAACTTTGGCAGTCACTATAGCGGTTTCATTAGCCGTCAACCGTTATTTCGATAAGCCCGTAGGTCGCAAGCTGCGCAGACTTTTGAAATCTTAGCGTTTCTTTTCGTCGGCGAATCTGTTGGGGAACGACAGCCGGACTTTCGGACGCAACATAGCGTAGATAATCAGACCTATGCCGAGGATGACGAAGGGTATGCTCAGCCATTGACCCATGTTGAGGGTCATCGTAGCTTCGAAGGCTTCCTGGTCGTTCTTTATGAATTCGATGAAAAATCTCGGCAGGAATATGCCGACAAGGAATGTTCCGAATATCAGTCCGGGTCGCTCTTCGGCGTTCTTCTTCCAGTACATCCACATCAGCAGTCCGAAGAGGGCGAGATAGCAAAGCGCCTCGTAAATCTGAGTCGGGTGACATGCCACTCCTTCATACATGGCGTGCCATTCGGCTGAGCGCACGAACATGAAGCCCCAGGGGAGGGTGGTGGCGTGACCGTAGATTTCGGAGTTCATCAGATTGCCGATGCGTATCAGACAGCCGACAAGGGCGATTGCCGGAACGAGTCGGTCGAAGGTCCAGAGCGGATTGCGTTTGGCTGTGAAGATGGAGAAGAGAATGACGGCGATTATCACGCCGATAGCGCCGCCGTGGCTTGCAAGACCCCCTTCCCAAGTGGCGAGAATCTTCCAGGGATGCTGCGAATAGTAGTCCCATGCATAGAAGAATACATGACCGAGGCGGGCGCCGATGACTGTGCCTGCGCCGACCCAAATGAGGAGTATGCCGAGCCAGCGTTCGGGCGCGCCCTCATGCTTGAACATTTTTGCTACGATATTGAAACCTATCCAAAAGCCGATGGCAAACATCAGCCCGTACCAACGGACGGTTATAAACGAATCGATAATCACCGGATTGGCGTTCCAGACAATGTAATCAAGCATCTTTATCAGAGGTGTTTACGTTTTGTTTACGTGATGAAAAATATTCTTTTGTCGCTTTTCTGACCTTGGGGCTCAGGGCGATGATGGCAATCATGGTCGGTATCGCCATAAGGGCATAGAACAAATCGCACATGCCGACCGCTGCTTCAAGCGGAACAATGGCGAACACTACGAGCGAAGCGATGAAAAGCCATTTGTAGTATTTGCCCCAGCGTGTGCCGAAAAGGTAGTTGGCGCATGTAGTGCCGTAGAAAGAGTAGCTGAACATCGACGACATGGCGAAGCATATGACAATGAACATCAACAGATACTCGCCGGCAGGGATTGCGGAGCGGAAAGCGTTCATCGCCACTTCGAGTCCTTTGACGCCCTCGACGTTGATGTCGCCGCAGAGAAGTATGGCAACGGCGGTGAGGGTGCAGACAAGTCCGGAGTCGATGCTCGGACCGAGCATGGCGATAAGACCTTCGCGGACAGGTCGCTTGTTGCCCGACGCGCCGTGCATTATGGTTGCCGTGCCTATGCCGGCGTCATTGACGAGAGCCGCGCGGCGCGCACCGATGATGGCGATGCCGGCGAAAGCTCCGAAGCCCGCGCGCAGGTTGAAC
The DNA here is from genome assembly GCA_947175535.1 of uncultured Bacteroidales bacterium. Classification (GTDB taxonomy): domain Bacteria; phylum Bacteroidota; class Bacteroidia; order Bacteroidales; family Muribaculaceae; genus CAG-873. Next base: position 29,849 of record CAMWNF010000016.1, on the reverse strand, counting down.
GCCTCGGTGAAAATGCGGGTGAAGACGGCAGGAACGTCGGTAATGTGGGTGATGATGATGTAAAGCACCATTATGAAGTAAATCACCACCATAAACGGCACCATGACAGAAGCGACGTTGGCTATGCGGCGTATGCCGCCGAGTATCACCACGGCGACGATTATCGCCACCGCGCAGCCGAACAGCAGTTTGTAGACCGAAGCGTTTGGCAGACTGAGTATCGAGCCTGTCGCCGAGAGGAAATTGTTGGCTTCGATGCCTTCGGGAGTGGTGAATGTCGACATGAATGCTTCGGTCAACTGGTTGGCGTTCATTATACACATCGTGCCGAACAGTCCGGCTATGGCGAAAAACTTAGCTAACGGTTTCCATTTCTGACCGAAGCCCTGTTCGATAATGTGCATCGTGCCGCCCTGGGGATTGCCCTTGTCGTCCTTGCCTTTGAACATTATGGCGAGGGCGCCTTCGTGATATTTTGTCGCCATGCCGACAATCGCGCTGACCCACATCCAGAATATCGCGCCCGGTCCGCCCATGACAAGGGCGATAGCGACGCCGGCGATGTTGCCCAAGCCGATTGTGGCGGCTACGACCGACGCGAGAGCCTGAGCCGAGGATATCTCGCCTTTGCCTTTGTTGCCTTTGGTCTTTAGTTCACGGACGGCGTCGGGCAGACGTCGGAGCGAAACCATGCCTGACGACAGGAAGAGGTAGAGACCTCCGCCAATGAGTAGGAAAAAAAGAGGATAGCCGCAGATGATTTCCGCGGCATTGGTGATTGCTGAACTTATGTCGGCACTTATCATCGATTGTCTGAAATCTTTTTACTGGCGTCAGCGGGTAAGGGCTATGGCGTTCTCGTTGGCGATGCGGCGCAAGTTGAGGATGGCGTAGCGCATGCGTCCGAGAGCGGTGTTGATGCTCACACCCGTTGCCTCGGCTATCTCTTTGAAGCTGAGGTTGCGGTAGTAGCGCATTACGAGCACCTGACGCTGAGACTTCGGCAGATGGCGGATAAGGCGGCGTATGTCGGCGCGTATCTGGTCGTCAATCATGACGTCTTCGATGGTTTCCTCGCTGAGTTCCTTGCGATTGAGCACGTCGAAGTTCTCATCGTCAGACGAAACTGCGGCTTCGGTCTTTTCCTGACGGAAATAATCGATGACAAGATTGCGGGCGATGCGGCTAATCCAAGCCGAAAACTTGCCGTTCTCGGTGTAGCGACCCTGACGGATTGTTGTGATGGCTTTGACAAAAGTTTCCTGGAAGATGTCTTCGGCAAGATTTTTTTCGCGGACCATCTGATAAATATAATTATAAACTCGAGACTGGTGACGCTGCAACAGCGCGTCGAAAGCCTCATTATTACCACTTGCGTAAGAAGCGACCAACTGGTCGTCGGTCTGCTTGTCGAATTTGTGCATTTACTTAACTTCTTAATTGATTAGAGTAGAAGTGTGGCGATAGGCAGTGTAATTTAGTGTAAGTTAATAAATAATCTGTTGTTAATATGTCGGGTAATAATGATTGTCGGAATGACATCGAGCGGCGTTTTACGCTTTGCTCTATGCAAATTTACTAATTATGCGCGAGATGAGCAAAAATGTCGGTGTCTAATTTTGTTTTTTTAACTCATTCGACACAATAATTTTTAATGATAAAATTTTCACGGCGGGGCAATAATAGCCGCCCGACGAGCGTTTAACAATCGTAATCATCAACATAATAATAACCCTTCAGCAGATTTTGCCTATGAAGAAAATCTCTACTCCGTTAATTTCCGAATCAGAAGAGCCGATGATGTCCGACAAGTCATTCGGACCGCGTAAATCGACACTTGAATTCATCCGTAATTTTGCCCGTGCGTGCCAGACGTTGCCTTTGCGCAACGACGAAGGCGAATTGTCGGCATTCGTGCTTAATTAACAGTCAATCAGTCATCACATTTTCTCATGAAAAACAATCGACGCAGCTTTCTCAAGCAGATAGCCGCAGCCATAGGCGGCGCGGCATGTGCGAAATATCTAACGTCATGCACCTCGGCGAGTGCCGCCGAGCCGGCGGTTGAAGGCGACAAGAGCCTTGCCGGCAAGTTTGTCACTCCCGAATGTCTTCAGGGCATGCCAATCCACGCCACATTCCTCGACGAAGTGAGCTGGGACATACCTCACCAGAACTGGGGACCCGTGGAGTGGGACAAGGATTTCGCCACGATGAAGAAAATGGGCATCGACACCGTAGTCCTTATCCGTGCGGGTCTCGGAAGCTGGATTGCCGCTCCGTTCGAGTCGGTAATGGCTTGCCGCGACGATATCATGTATCCGCCGCTCGACCTCGTCGAGATGTTCCTCACGCTTGCCGACAAGCACGACATGAAATTCTATTTCGGTGTCTATGACTCGGGCTATTTCTGGCACATCGGCGAATATCAGAAAGAAATCGATGTCAATCTCGCGCTTATCGACGAGGTTTGGAAAAAGTACGGTCACCACAAGTCGTTCGCCGGATGGTATCTCTCTCAGGAAGTCAGCCGCCGCACACGCAACATCTCGACCATCATGGCAGAGATGGGCAAGCACGCCAAGGAGGTGTCGGGCAATCTGCCTGTGATGATTTCGCCTTATATCCACGGCGTTAAGACCGACCAGGTGATGAGCGGCGACCAGGCGACGACCGTCGAGGAGCACGAACGCGAGTGGAACGAAATACTCGGCAATCTGCAGGGTGCGGTCGACATCCTCGCCTTCCAGGACGGTCAGGTCAACTATGGCGAACTCTATGATTATCTGAAGGTAAACAAGGCTCTCGCAGACAAATACGGCATGCGCTGCTGGTCGAATGTCGAGTCGTTTGACCGCGATATGCCGATACGCTTCCTACCAATCAAGTGGGAAAAGCTGCTTTACAAGCTCGATGCGGCGCGCAGAGCGGGAATGGAGGACATCATCACCTTCGAATATTCTCACTTCATGAGTCCTAACTCGGCTTATTCGCAGGCAGGGCACCTCTATAACCGCTACCGCGAACACTTCAATATCACTGATTAAGGGATTTTATAATAGCATTTAAGGCGATGAAACCGATTTGGGTTCATCGCCTTAGTTGTTGTTTGGGTTGTTGTGATGTCCCCGGCTACGCGTTGCGATGCACGTCCTGGCATCAATTTTCGCAAGGAAGCAGACGTGGCGGGTGCTCCACGAAGTGCCCCTACGAATCAATTTGTGTAAATCGGCTGATATTGAAACAGCCTTACGGGCGGACGGGGTTGAAGCCGGCGGCGCTGATGGCGGCGAATACGGCTTCGTCGTCGGGGTTGCCTTCGACTGTGGCGACACCGTCGGAGAGATTGACGGTCACTGATTCTACGCCGGGAACGGCGGCGATAGCGGTCTGAGCGCTTTTCTGGCAGTGAGCGCAGTTCATGCCTTTAATCTGATACTGTTTAGTCATGTTATTCTCGTTTAGATGATTATGTTTGTGGGGTTTGATTAGATTGGCGCACATGGCGACAATCAGCAGCACGGCGAGTATGCCGCCGCAAATGTCAGAGAAAAGTCCGGGCGACGTCATTGCGGAGTGGCAGCAGGCGTCGCCGGCTGTTTGGGGCATCGGGAACCAAGAGCGCGGCATCAGGTAGTCGGCGGCGAGTCCGAAAAGGATTGCTCCTACGACAATCGAAGCTATGTAGATTGCGGCTGCGCGGCGACCGAGTTCGCGCGACAGCAGTGTGACCGAGGCGAAGTTTGCGGCAGGACCAGCCATAAGGAGGACTAAGGCGGTGCCGGGTGAGAGCCCTTTGAGCATCAGGGACAGGGCGATGGGTATGGAGCCTGTCGCGCAGACATACATCGGCACGGCGACTGCCACGACCGCGAGCATAGCTACGAGCGGATATTCGGCGAGCGACGCGAAGAAGTCGGTAGGCACGAACTCGGTAATCAACGCTGCAATCAGCAGACCGCCTATCAGCCAGCCGCCTATGCTGCGCACCATGTCGAAGAAACCGTAGCGCAGGGCTTCGATGATTTTTGAAAAGACTGTTTTCCTGGTGTCGCCGGCATTCTGAGGCGAGGCGCATGCTGTCGCAGCGGCTTCAGGCACTTCGTCTGTCTCGGTCTTTCCGACGGCTATGCCGCCGAAGAACGAAGTGGTCATGGCGGCGATGGGGCGAATGATGGCGAATGCTGGTCCGAGGAGCGACCAAGTGGCGGCGATGCTGTCGACACCGGTCTGAGGGGTAGAGATAAGGAATGCGGATGTCGCTGACTTAGAGGCACCGTTGCGGCGCATTGCAACCGCCGTCGGCAGCACTCCGCAGGAGCATAGCGGCAGAGGAACTCCTATCAGTGACGCCTTAACGACTGATTTCCAGCCCGGACGGGCGAGATGACGGCTCATTGTCCGGGGTGTCACGAAGGCGTGAAGCAGTCCGGCGATGAGCAGACCGAGCAAAATGTAAGGAGCCATTTCGCAGGTCATCGTTATGATTGAGTTGATAATTTCCATCTGTCTGTTATTTTGTATTATATTTTTTCTGATACAAAATTAGGCAGAAGGGACGGGCGATGTGTTACATAATTCGGCGAAAATGTTGCATTGAGCGGTGCGTTATGTGCGCTATACCTCGTTGAGAGGAAGGCGATGACCGCCGATGCGGAACTCAGAGGGCGTCATGGCAGTAATGTCCTTGAACTGACGCGACAGATGGGCGACACTCGAATAGCCGGTCTGCCAGGCGATTTCGGAAACGGTTAGCTGTCCGTCGAGCAGTAGCTCCTTGACACGCTCGATTTTCTGGAGTATGGCGTAATTTTCAATAGTCCTGCCTTCGGTCTCGGAGAATATACGGCTCAGCGATTTGTAATCTCTGCCGAGTCTGTCGGATAGGTATTCGGAGAGTTTTTTAGAGGGCGGTTCGGCAGAGCGCACCATCATGATAATCTCACGTTTGATGGTCTCGACGATGTCTTTAGCGGGGTCGGTGATAAGTTCGAAACCTGAAGCTTCAAGACGGCGGGCGACGTCGGCAAGTTCTTTACCTGAAAGGTTTTCTGCAATCTCAGCCCTGCCTAACTCAACATCGACGACGGTCGCACCTGCATCGGTGAGCGCAGCCCTCACCGCCGCAACACAATGGTTGCAAACCATATTTTTAATCGTCAGCTTCATCTGACACAAAAGTAATAAAAAACAACGTGTCGTGCAAAAATGAAAAACGGTCTGTCGTCGTCGCGACGGCAGACCGATATGTTGATAGTACCAAATTAATATCGTGTAGATTGTAGATTTTCAGAGGGTCGCTATTGCTAATATCCGTAGATAATGCCGTCGCGGAAGATGAGGAGTACGATGGTCGTGACGATTAGAATTACTTCAAGCAGTAGAGCGAAGATGATGGTCGACTTGGCGGCTCCCTTGCAGTTGAACAGCACTGCAACTGCCATCCATGCCAGTGCTATGCCGGGAATAAGGAAGCAGAGGGTGAAGGACATGAATGCGAGCAATGCAATGAGCGGAGCGTAATGGAGATTAATACGCAGTATCGTAGGGTCGAATTGATTTATCAGCGTGATGCTGTCGAAACAGGAGAACGCAATCAATGCTATGAGGAAGAAGAGGAAGAAGCCCGTGGCGGTCAGTGCAGCAGCGCCGCCTACAAGTCCGAGGAATCCGACGATGCATTTCCCGACCAATGAAAGCAGTGTGGTGAAGAAGTTGGAGTGTTCACGGACGGGGACGCCCTGATAAGGTGGGGGAGTGGTCGATGACAGCACCGATTGACCGATGGTGTCGACTGTTACGGGTTGCCCTTGCATCTCGAGGACGCGGCGCGGAGAGTTGGCGGGCGGAATTATCATCCATGCTATAAGATAAAGTAGGGTGAGGGGCCAGAAGTATGTGAAACAAGTGAGCAGAACGTAAAGGATGCGCATTATGTTTGCGTTCCAGTCGAGGTAGGTGGCGAGTCCGCCTAGCACACCGCCGAGCACCTTGTCGTTGACGTTGCGATATAATTTCTTATGGAGTCGGTCGTCGGTCTGCACGGATTCTGTAACGGTTTGTCTGTCTTCTGTTGCCGTTTGTGACTCAGACGGTTCGCTATCGGTCTGCGGTTCAGGCTCACAGTCGCTGATGTCAGACGGTTTGCCCATTATTTCGATAATGTTGTTGACGTCGGAGTAGACGATGGCATTTGCGCCTGCAGCTATACGTTCGTCAAACAATTCGGATATGCGGCTCTCGATGTCGCTGACGATTTCTTCGCCCTCGGCTCCGCCAAACGCCGAGCGAAGCTGGTCGAGATAGTTGAGCAACAGTTCGTAAGCGTCTTCGTCGATATAGAACACTTTGCCGTTGATGTTGACTGGGAAGGTCTTTTTCATGTGGGTATTTATATAGGTGGTGTTGTTATGAATTTTCGTTTAGAATGTGGTTGACGGTCTGAGTGATTTCGGACCACGAGTTGTGGAGTTCGTCAAGAAACTGTCGTCCGAGCGGAGTTATGGAGTAATACTTTCTCGGAGGTCCCGCCGGAGATTCTTCCCAGCGATAGCCTAACAGTCCGTCGTTTTTCAGTCGGGTGAGGAGAGGGTAGAGGGTACCTTCGACCACAATCAGATGCGCCTCTTTCATCCGGGCAATGATTTCCGACACGTAGGCGTCGCTCCGGCTCAGGAGCAGAAGCACGCAAAACTCGAGCATGCCCTTGCGCATTTGTGATTTCAGATTATCGATGTTCGTAGCCATTGATGAATGATAAATGATATATGATTTTATTTTATGTAGATGTTCGAGGTTTTGTCGTTTTGACAGCACAAAGGTATAGTATTTTATAGTACTATGCAATACAAAGTACTATAAATTAATATAGTTTAACATTTTAATGTTATATGATAAATACGGTGTTATAAGAGGGGGCGAATTATAAATGGATTGTTTTCAGCCGGTTGGTGATTGATTTTGATAAAAGCCAAATAAAAGGGGGCTTTTTTAAGATGAAGTATTGCACAGAATAAAAAAATAGGCTAAATTTGCAGTCGCAAAGCCAAGATTTAACATCTTAGCCGGTCCTATAGCTCAGTTGGTCAGAGCACCTGACTCATAATCAGGGAGTCCTTGGTTCAAGCCCAAGTGGGACCACTCATTAAAAAAACAAGCAGTTACGACTATAGTCGCAACTGCTTTTCTTTTGTTTTGAACACAAATGAACCAAGTACTAATCAACTCTATTTTGTAGGACCTTCCAAAATAGTGGTTTAGCGGGGGTATTTGCGGAGGAAGAGGTCGTAGTGGGCTTCGCCCCAGCGGAGCATGCTGTCGATGATGGGGAGAAGTGATTTGCCGAGTTCGGTGATGCGGTATTCGGAGCGAGGTGGAAGTTCGGGATAGATTGTTTTTTCGACAAGACCGTCTTCGACGAGTTCTTTCAGCTGTATGTCGAGGACGCGCGGAGCGGCTTCGGGCAGGCATTTGTGGATTTCACTCGGGCGCATCGGGGCACCAGAGCGAAGCTCGTCGAGAATGCAGGATTTCCATTTCGATTCAATCAGGCTCATGGTGAGACGCAAGGGACAGTCGAGGTCGACGGGTATTTTCTTTTCGTATGCCATTGTCGGTGTTTTATTTATTCTGACGCAAAGTTAGTCATCAAAATACTAAGAATCAAGTATGGAAAAATTTTTCGGTATATGAATCTTTTTTCGGTACTTGATTTCGAGTGATTATCAATATAATTTTGCAATCAGAAAATCAATTAAATACCATATAACAATGAGAAACGAAATCAAAGAATATGAAGCAGTGGCAAAGGCCGCTGAAAAGTTTGTGAAAAGTGTCGCGGAAGGTAACAGCTCGTATGCGAAGACTTTGTTTACAGAAGATGCCGTGTTGTTCGGTATCCTTGACGGAGTGCTGGAGCACGGTTCGATAGAGCAGTTCTATCATAATGTCGACACAGTGGGAGCCGGTGACAACTTCAAAGCGCGTATTGATGTGCTTGCTGTCGAGGAGACAGTTGCTGTGGTTCGTGTCCTTGAAGAAGGCTGGGGCGGTAGAATCGATTTTACCGACTTCTTGTTGCTGCTCAAACTCAACGGCGAATGGAAATGTGTAGCGAAGGCTTATAATCAGAATTCAAATACGATAAAGAAATGAAAATCACTGTAATCACAGGCTCTCCCCGCAAACAAGGTAATACGTTTGCGATGACCGACGCTTTTATAAAGGCAGCGGAGGCAAAAGGTCATGAAGTAATGCGTTTCGATGCAGCAATGATGAAAATCGGAGGTTGTCATGCTTGTATGACATGTTTCAAGACTGGAAAGGCTTGTTCGTTTGACGACGATTTCAATGTGATTGCTCCCCATATTCTTGATGCCGACGCGATTGTCTATGCGATGCCTGTCTACTGGTACTCGATTCCGGCTCAGATAAAGGGAGTTATAGACCGTGTTTTCTCGTTTTGCGTTGCCGGGAAGCCTATTCAGGGTAAGAAGATGGGTCTCATCTGCTGCTGCGAGGAGCATGATATGTCAGTTATGGATGGTGTCCGTGTTCCGTTGGAGCGCACAGCCGCGTTGTTGAAATGGGATATCGTGGGAGAAGTGCTTGTTCCGGGTGTTTTCGTTGAAGGAGATATCGACAAAACCGACGGCTGCACTCAGGCAGCAGCTTTGGCTGACAAATTCTAAGAAAGTTACATGTGCAGCTCTTTTTTGTGACCGAGGGTGCGGGTGTAGCTGAATATGCCTGCGAAAAGAGCGAAGCCCACAGACATGTAAAGGCACAATTTCAATGCGGTTAATTCGCTTGCGAACAGAGCGAATATCGAGCTGACGAGCGTGGCGCCAAGTGTCTGACCGACAAGGCGGGCGGTGCTTTGCAAACCACCGGCTCCACCTGTACGGTGGACAGGAGTAGCCATTACCATGACTATGTTGTTCGGCGTCTGGAACATGCCGAATCCTATGCCGCACACCGCCATGCGCCATGCAATGTTCCATTCTGCCGGATGACTCCCTGTGAACAGAAGAAGCAGTACGCCGGCGATAAAGACCAGCATGCCGAGCGCAGCTGTCGCCCCGGGATTATGACGCTCGACATAGCGGGCGGCAATGGGAGACACTATCATCGTTGCAAGCGGCCAAGGTGTCATTAGAAGTCCTGTTGTTATGGCAGAGAAGTGATAGCTGTTGAGATATAGGAAGGGCAGGGCAATCATGGCGACGTTCTGCGCGATAAACGAGCAGACTGAGGTTGCAATGCTCATTGTGTACATCGAATTCCGGAAGAGGTCGACGGGGAGAAGAGGTTGAGGGTGTCCGAACTGCCGGCGGACATAGAAGAAACCGACTGTCAGACCGATGACCAGCATAGCAGCACTAAGAGTCAGATCACCTTTACGGCTGAAATTACCTAAAGCATAGAAGATAAGTCCGAACACTATCATGTTTTCAACCGCACTGAGCCAGTCGAAACGCGGTTTTCGTTCGGTGTGCGGATTTTGAGGAAGTAATTTCCAGCCAATGCAGAAGGCTGCGATGCCCAAGGGTACGTTTATCAAGAAAAGCCAATGCCACGACGTTATCGAAAGTATGGCTCCGGCGATTGTCGGTCCGGCGGCAGTAGCGATGGCTATGCACATGGCGTTCAATGCCATGCCGCGTCCGAGTATCTCGCGAGGATAAATCAGACGCACAAGTGCGATATTGACTCCCATGACGCAAGCTGCGCCTATACCCTGAATAGCACGGGCGATGACAAGCATGGTAAATCCTTGAGCTATTGCACAAAGGGCAGATGAAAGGGTGAAGATGACAACGCCTATAAGAAATGTTCTTTTATAACTGTGAAGATCGCCGATTGAGCTGACAGGCAATAGCAACATAGTTATGACAAGCTGATAAATGGTGACAATCCAGACAGTCGAAGAGTTGCTAATCGCGAATTTTTCTGCAAGAACGGGTAGGGCGACATTGACAAGCGTAACATCAAGTACAGTCATCACGAGCACTATCTGCAATGCTATTACCGCGATATATTTCCTATAAGAAAACCCTATTCCTGTCATTTGCTATGAGATGATGAATGTCGCTATATTTATAATGAATAATAAGTTAATTTGTTTAACGGCACAAAAAGAAAGTCCGTCTCACGGATGAAACGGACTTTCGAAAAGATTATTTGGAATGATTATTATTCGTTCCAGGTGCAATCAACAAATGTGAATGTGCCGGGTGCCGTAACGAGGTAACGGATTACTTCGTCATGGCTTGAACCGTTATACATCACAAACGAGATTACGTAGTAGAGGTCTACACCCTTACCAGGCTGAGCATCGGGATAGAGCTGAGCGAGAACTGCGGGACAAACCTTGTCTTCGAAGTTCTTTTTCATTGTTGCAACGACATCGTCGTCAGACATGTCACCATAAACAGATGGAACCTGTTTGCGGGCACTCGATGCGCGAAGATCGATGTTGCACTGGTATGCAGATGCACCGGTGTAGTAGTCATTATTACCATAAGAGGTAACATAACCAATGCCCGATGTAATGCTTTCAGCTCCGAATTCGGGTACGTCGACGTGCTCATAAGCCCAATCAACGCATGCCTGCCAGAAATCTGCGGATGAAGCACCCTTGCCTGCGGGGAGATCAATATAAACGCTGGGGTCATATACCCAGTTAGACCAACCGTTGCCTTTGCCTGCGCGCACGAACTGCATCATGTCGTTGTTGACTGTGGTAACAGCCCAATCTGTACCGGTGAAAGTAGCGCGTGAAGTGAAGTTCTTGATTGTGTCGTCACCGTTCTTGAAGTTGTAAACGATGTAGTAAACAGCATCTTTCTGAGCGTAGGGGAATTTGGTTGTCATGTAGACGGGAAGGAAAGTCGCAGCCTGAGTTGCAGTGAGGTTGCTTGTTGCGCCCATCTGAGCATAATCCTGAGCATTGAGGACGAGAACATCGTTACATGCAGTCCATGCTGTTCCGTTAAATTTGTAGACAGCCTTTTCTTCAGTTGAAGTAAGAGCAACGCCTGCGCGCGAACCGATAGCAGCAACTTTTGCAGGAGCAGCGAACGGATTTTGTCCGTTGACCTCAGTTACGAGGAAAGTAACGTAGGCTTTACCAGAGCAACCGATGATATAACCTTTGACATCAACGGGATTGTTGAAGTTGAGAAGACTATTGAAAGTTGCAGGAACCTGATAACCGCTACCTTCGGCTTTAGTCTTATCAGCTCCGGGAACTTCGAAGTTTATATAGTTACCACTCTGAGTAAACGTTGCTCCTTTGATTTCCGCATATTCAGGCGCACCACCATTATTGGCAGCTTTGAGCGCCTGACGGTCAGCCGAGTATTGCTCAAAAATTTCACCGGTAATAGCAAGAGGTGTAGGATAAGTATATTCTTGAGTACCGATTAGTTCTTCAGTCGCAGACGCGATTTGTAAGCATCCTCCGAATGAACCTCCGGTACCGCTCACTTTACGCTGTTGACCAATGGCGTACGGTTCCATATCGAAACCTGAACCATAGTAAATAAGTGTAGATCCTGAAAGGTCCGTAAGGATATAACCCTGTTTGCATATACCGGTAACGATACCGGCAGCTTCGATGGGGTCGCCAATCTTTAGGGAAGCGATTGTGGTGCTCATTTCGAATTCGGGTTCAGGTTCGGGAGTTGAAGAACCACCGCCGAAGACAGGATCCTGAGATGCTACGTTGTAAGTAACCACAGCGAAGTCACCTTCTGCAGCGTCAGCAACAGATTCGAGGAGGATTCCGGGAATTGCTTTTGCAGCGGGCTTAGACGGAGCGAAAGCTTCAGTAAAGTCAGTTTCGCTGCCCCAAACGGTCTGATAGTCAGCTTCGCTGACGGTGTACTGAACACCGCTCTGAATGCCGGTGAGTTCGGCAGGAAGAGCGTCAGAAGTCGGGAAATTGAGCTGTATGGTCGATTTTTCAGAAAGATAGTAGTTGAAGCTGCCTTTCACGCCTGAAAGTGAGTCGAGCCATGCGGGAGCATAGTATTCGGGGGTAATTGCCGATGTGAAGAAGCCGTTTGCACCGACTGCTTCGAGCTGAGCGACTTCGCCGCGTTCACGGGCAATAGCCTTGTTGGCAGGCATGGCTGCCATTTTCTTGATATCAGCCGCAGTCATAGTGTAGGCTACGGTCTCTTTCTTTATGATGGTCGGAGCGTCGAAACCGTCAAGGTACTCGTCATTCCATGAGTTCTCTTCGCAAGCAGAGAGTGTGGTTGCGAGAGCCGCGCCAATCATCAGGCTTTTTATTGCGATATGTTTCATGATTGATAATAGTCGCTATTGGTTAGAAATTAATCTTCAGACGGAGCGAATAAGTGCGACCGAAAGAGTAGAATACACGGAATACATTGTCCCATTCGCCTTTCTGGGTTGATTTGTTGTAGGCATCGACAATGTAATTGTAGTTGAATACATTGTAGACGTTACCGTAGAGGGTAGCGTTGACACCGCCAATCTTGAAGCGGAGACTCGCGTTGAGGTCAAGCTGCTGTCCCCAGGGAATTTCCCAAGGATCTGCCACCTTTATAATTCCACCGTTATCGAAGTCACTGCTGCTAATTTGATAGTCAGAGTAGTTACGGGCGTTAAACACCCAGTCACCACCGATGCGGAAGCCTTTGAAAGGCATGAAGTCGATAGATACAGAACCGGTTGTCTGGGCAGAACCACCAACTTTGACACCTTTCTGATCAATAGTGGCATGGAGGTGGTCGGGAGCCATGATGCCTGTAGCTAAATCGCCATCAGTGTTCTTAAGAGGCTGACCGAGTTGATTCCAGAAGTAACCGCTTGCGTTAGAGTCCCAAATCCAGTCACCATAAGAAATCATAGCCTGAATGTTCATCCACTGAACAGGTACCCAGCTTGCATTGAGTTCGACACCCATGTGGCGGGCATCCACGCCGTTCATGTTCATGAAGTAACGGTCTCCTTCGTGTTCGCCGCGGCTGACTGTACCACCGCGAGTCGTTGTCTTATCCATCCACTTGGTGTAGTATGCGTTGGCAGTAAGAGCGAATGCAGGAGAATTGAAGCCGTAGCCGAGTTCGAATGAGAATACTTTTTCGTTGACGGGTTTGTCATTGAGGATATTAGAAGTGGTGGCGTTGACAAACACACCGCCAGCAAAGAAAGGCGCGCGGCTGATGAAACCGGTGTTGAAGAAGATATTGTTCTTCGAATCGATGTTGTAGTTAGCACCGCCCTTAATCGTACCGCCGATGAAGTTGCGGGTTGCAGACTTTTCGTTAGCCTTGTCATAGTAGAAGAAGTCACGGCGCCAGTAAGTATTGTTGTTGAGTGCGCCTGAAACAACAAGGTTGAGGGCTTTGTCAAGCATTGTATATTCAGCTTGACCGTAGATGCCTTCCTGAACTATGTAACTGTTGTAGTTACGGTAAACGACATCACCTACACCGAGTTTTTCATAAGCCCATGCAGGATTGAGAGCCGCGCTGTTAAGCTCAGCCTTTACGTACCTACGGCTTGAGTAGTCGATGAAGTATTCACCGTCGAAAAGGTCTGTGATGATATTCTTGTGTTCGCCGATATAGTAGCGTACGTCAATACCACCTGTGAGAGCCAGACGGTTACCATTGGTCTGATTGATATCGTTTTTATAGGATGATACAAGTCCAATCCACTTGTGAGAGTTCATGGACTTCGACATTACGAGTTCTGAACCGGTGTTGCTGGCGGCATTGAGGTCCTGAATTGCTCCATAATCGAAAGTTCCATCGGCAGCAAGGAATTTTGTGTGGAGCTTGCCGTCTGTTGCACCATACCAGTCTTGATATGTATATGAGCCGAGACCGCTACCCTGACCTGAATTACCTCCACCGGTTGCAAATGAAGCGTAGACAGTGGTAGAGAGTGAAGAGAAGTCGTTTATCTTCCAGCTGTGAGCCAAAGAAATCTGAGGTTTGTGGTAGAAGTTCTTTGACGAGTTGTACCATTCGCCATTTTTCTTGTAGCCGAAAGTAGGATTGTAACGATACATGCTCACATCGTTGCTCATGTAATTCTTAACGTCCTGATAGCCCATGATAGTGAGACCGTTCTGGCTGCTGCGCTGATAGTGAACCTGAGGAGCGCCGAAAGCGGTCAAAGAGAGCTGATGAGACTCATTGATTTTCCATGCAAGGTTTGCAAAGTAGTTGTAGCTGTTGAAGGGAGTGCCCTGAATGTAGCCGTCACCCCATTTGCGAGAACCGAGGATAGTGAGAGCCCAGCCGTTTTTCATAAGTCCGGTTGAAACCTTCATGCCGACCTGATTCATGCCGTCGTTACCCATGCCATACCATACGCTACCACCTTTTTCAGCGTCGGTAGAACGAGTGGTGATGTTGATTGTACCGCCGACAGATGGGGTAGACACGATTGTCGCGCCGAGACCGCGTTGAGTCTGGATGCTTGAAGCAACGTCACCGAGACCTGCCCAGTTACTCCAGTAAACGCCGCCCCATTCCATGTCGTTGATGGGCACACCGTTAATCATGATTGCAACGTTTTCAGACTTGAACCCGCGCATATTGGTCTTGGCGTCGCCAAAACCACCGCCGGCACGTGTTGTCCAGACACCGGGAGTTGTCTTCAGGACTTCGGGGAGTTCCTGGTTGCCGAGTTTAGTTTCAATTGTAGCGGCAGTGACGTTAGATGCAGCAACAGGAGTAAGACGAGTACGGGCTACAGACTGAGTTACGACAACGTCCTGAAGCATCTTTGTGTCAGGAGTCATTTTAATAACGCCGAGTTTTTCAGCAGCAGTAACCTGAACGGGTTTGTAACCCACGAAGCTGATGTTGATTTTTTGTCCCGCCGGGACAGAGATAACAAAACGACCGTCGACGTCAGTGGTTGTACCTGTCTTTGAACCGTCAGGAACAATCATTGCGCCAATCATCGGTGCGTTCTGTTCATCGACAACCTGACCGACACACTTGATGTTGGCAGGAGCCGCAAATGCAGCTACAGCAACCAATAAAACGGCACCGGTCAAGAGAAACAGTCTCTTTAACATAGCGATGAAAAATTTTAAGTGATAATTAATTGATTGTTATTAAATTATTAGATATGTAATTTGTGTCAGAGAAGTAATATTAAGCCACGCTTAATTTTTCACAAAGTTAAACATAATTTTTTGATTTTTGATTGAAAAATCAAAGCTAAATGTATTATGAGAAAAAGATTTGGTCTCACAAATTTTAAGTATTAACTTTGCGAGTATAACCAATATAATACCATTATGAAAAAATATCAATATGTTTTATTGAAAATTGCCGTAATCGTCTCTTTTCTTTTAATTAATCTTTCAGTTATGGCAACGGATGACGATGATCCGCGTACTGTTATAAAGAAAGATCTTACGGAGTTTTCGCGGATTAAGATAATTGATATAACGACGGTAAGAACCATATATACTTGGGGATATCCGGGTATATGGATACGAGAAACCGACGGAGAGAATGCTACGATAACATATAATAATGTGTGTTCGCCTTATATTTCGGCAGAAGTCGTCGACGGTACGCTTGAGGTGAAACTGGATCAAAGTTTTCTTTATCCCTCACTGACGACGTGGAATCCCTCATACGGAATGATTTCGGCGATAATAATAGATGTGCCTGCGAAATATAATCTTGTTTCGGTCTATAATAACGGTACTTATCAGTATAATACCTCGCTGCTCAACTTCAAATCCAAAGTTATGACCATAACTTCAAGCAATTCGTTCAGACTTTTGAACTGCAAGTTTAAAAAACTGTATTGGAATCAGGTTGAAGGTATGCCGCTTGCCGACCGCTGTCAGTACAGCCTGCTGTTGAAACTCACAGAAATAGGGACTCTTTTTATAAAAGAATCCGGATTGCCCGAATTTTTAATGGGTAATAATTTCGGGTCGAAGATTAAGAAAATAGAATGTACAAAATAAGTGACGGTAGAAAAAGAAAAGGTCGGCAATACGAAATGTAATGTCGACCTTTCTGTTTAACGAGGGAGTATGTTATTCAAAAATATGTTTGAACTTAGAGAACAGGCGTTGCTTTTCTGATTCGCTTGGCTGAATGTTGGGCGAACCTTTAAGGCTTTCAATAGCTGAGCGTTCGGCGTCTGAAAGTTTTTCGGGAATGTAAATCATTACGTTTACGAGTTCGTCGCCATGAGCATTACCGCGTCCGGTCGGGAGACCTTTACCGCGCAAGCGGAGAATCTTGCCGGGTTGTGTGCCCGGAGCTATCTTCAAGCGGGCACGGCCTTCGATGGTCGGAACGTCGACCGATCCGCCGAGTGTGGCAGTCGGAATGTCGAGCATCAGGTTATAGATAACGTCTGCTCCGTCACGGATCAGTTCGGGATCCTTAACCTCGTCTATAACTACGAGCAAGTCGCCGTTTACGCCGCCGTGTTCAGGTGCGTTGCCTTTGCCTGCGATAGTGAGAACATTGCCGTCTTCGACACCGGCAGGAATGGAGAACGTAATCTGCTGGTCTTTTTTCTCAACACCCGTGCCGCGGCAGTACTGGCAACTTTCTGTAATTACTTTGCCTGTGCCGTTACAACGGGGACATTCAACATGAGCCTGACTTACGCCGAAAATAGTCTGTTGCATTTCGGTGATGGAGCCGGAGCCATGACACTGCGGACATGTTGCGAATGCCGTACCATCCTTTGCGCCTGTACCGTTACAGTGGTCGCATTTCATGAATGTCGGGATTTTCAGGGTCTTGGTAGTGCCATGGAGAATGTCTTTCAAAGTCATTTTTACATGGATACGGAGATTGGAGCCTTTACGCTGAGTACGTCGCTGGCGACCACCGGTTGCAGAGCCGAAACCGCTGTATCTGCCACCACCACCGCGCACGTCTCCGAAGATATCTCCGAACATAGAGAAGATATCGTCCATCGACATGCCGCCGGCATGATAGAAACCTCCGTCCTGACCTCCTCCCGGGAAGCCCTGCGGACCCATATTGAAGCCGAACTGGTCATATTTCTGACGTTTTTCGGCATTGCTGAGCACTTCGTAAGCCTCAGCAGCTTCCTTGAACTTTTCTTCCGCTACCTTATCACCGGGGTTAACATCGGGGTGATATTTTCGCGCAAGAGTTCGGTAGGCTTTTTTTATTTCGTCGTCGGAGGCTGTTTTCGAGACCCCGAGCACTTCATAATAATCTCTTTTATTTTCCATTATCTATGGTGTTGTTGGATGAGTTTCCGGATTTATTCGCCTACTGCCACTTTTGCATGACGGAGGACTTTATCGTTAAGAGTGTAGCCTGTCTGGGTCGTGTCGATGACTTTGCCTTTGAGGTCTTCTGTTGGGGCAGGGATTGAAGCGATAGCTTCATGAAATTCGGGGTCGAAATCCTTGCCGGTCGAATCCATGGCTTTTACACCATTTGACTCAAGATATTTGATTAGCTTATTGTAAATCAATTCCATGCCTTCACGCAAAGCGTCAGCATTGTCAGCGTCTTTGGTGGCTTTCAAGCCGCGTTCGAAGTCATCGACTATTGGCAGAAGTCCGGCAAGGACTTTCTCAGCGCCGTTTTTAATGATTTCTGCTTTTTCCTTCGTGACGCGTTTGCGGTAATTGTCAAATTCAGCCATGAGGAAGAGATATTCTTTCTTCTCTTTCTCAAGAGCTTCCTGAGTAGCTTCAAGCTGCATTGTCAGCGTTTCGGCTTCGTCAGGCTGAGTTTCCGGATTATCAACCACTTCTTCTAAATCGTCGGCGATTTCGGGGGCAATATCGTTGAGCTTGGGCTCGTTTTCCTCGTGATGAGTATTTTTATTATTCTTATCCATATTGGTATGTATTTATTGTCTGAGTTATATTATCTACTAAAGCAAAAACATTGCCAAACTCTCAGTTTCAGCAAAAATTTCTTTATTTTGATAACAAATAAGAGCCAATATCGTTCACACCAATATTATTCATCCAAGTCTGTCAATGAAACACGCGCAATGGCTGAGACATCCGGCTGCCGATTCTGCCAAACTGACATCGGAGAATAGTCCATAAACGGCAGACCCGCTGCCACTCATTGATGCATAAACCGCACCGCTGTCCAGTATATATCGCTTGATCTGTGCGATTTCGGGTTTTAGTTCAAAAATGTGCTTTTCGAAGCCGTTGATTAGTCTGTCTGTCCATTCCTCCGGCATAAACTGAGAAACGACCATATCAGTGGTTATATTTGGGACAGCAGGTATTACACCCGAATAGGCTTCTGCTGTCGAAACACTTGTCGCTTCAGGCTTGGCTATCAATATCGCCTTGATGCCTTCCATGTTTACGTCAAAGGGTGTCATTAAAGTCCCTGTCCCACGGCACAACATCGGACGGTTATAAATGAAGAAAGGACAGTCTGCACCCAGACACGCGGCTACTTCACAAAGTTGACTGTCACTTAAATCAAGAGCGAAAAGCCGGTTCAATGTCACTAATGTGAAGGCTGCATCTGACGAGCCTCCTCCGAGTCCTGCTCCATCGGGAATTATTTTATGGAGAAAAATGTCGACAGGCGGCAGGTTACCATCTACATATTCATTAAGCAGAGACCATGCTTTGAATACAAGGTTTTTCTCGGGCAGACAGTTTACCGGTCGACCGCTTGTAGTCAATTTGGTCTTGTCTCCACTTGACGGAACAATCTCAAGTATATCGCACCAACCAATTGGAAACATGACCATGTCGAGGTCGTGGTAACCATCCGAACGACGGGCTACGATATTAAGACCGAGATTTATTTTTGCATTTGGGAAAACTATCATTGTGCAGGACTGACTTTGTTTCTTGGTCGGGGAGCAACGATGCGTTCACCGAGAAATTTGGCGAATTCCTGCTGCGTCCTTTTCAGTTCAATATATTTTTGCATGAGCATTCTTATCACAGCGGTGTCAGAAGTGGCTTGGAGATTACGCTCAGTTTCCTTGATGTCAAATTCAAGAATACCGTAAAGCAGTTCGTAGACAGCGCGGGGCACGAGTTCAATCAGCCTGTCCCTCTCGGTCTCGACCTTCGAGTATTTCGAGTGGATTTTGCTTAGTTTATGACGTTCGCTTACAAGTTCGGTTGCCAGTCGTCTTATATCATCGTTGTCACATGAACAGAGACGTTGTTCTATATAGTGTTCGGCAAAGTCGTTGAGCCCTTGATTGAATTCATTATCAAGCCTGCTCTGAAGCGCGACTTCCTTCGCCTTTATATCGCTGACCGACATTCCTGCCTGTCTTATTTCGTCGCGTAGACTGGTTTCGTCATCGGAGCGTTTCTTCTGAAGTCTTTGAATACAAGTGTTTTTATCTTCGGTCCATGCTGTGTCAGCCATGTTTTTTACCATCTCGAATGCCTGACTGTATAATGGAACTGAAAGGGTTATGTTTTCCTTCTGGAGTTCATAACCTATGTAGTCAATGAGTTTCAGATATATCGGATTACCTTTCTCGTCTTCTGCTTCGCAAAGGTCGACCATGCCGTACTTGATAATAAGCCGAATTAGCTCGCGTTCGAATGGTTCGAGAAATTTCTCACGACCTGAAAGTATGTTAAGTGCGGGTTCGGATTTTGTCGGGCTGCTTTCGGTGGAACTGGAGTCTGGCTTTACTTCCTGTATATCGGTTTCGACTATATCGGCAATGCTATTGCGTGCTTCAGCCTGGCGAGATGTGCGTTCTGCATTTTCTTGACGCTCAGCAATCAGTTTTGACAGTTGAAGCATAAGCACTTGCTCGTCAATACCAAAATTACGAGAACACTCAGCGATATATACTGTCCGTGTGACGGCATCAGGTATGACTGCGATTGTCCGTAGAATGTCTGTGATAACTTTACTTCTGGCAATCGGATCATTGGCGGCGTCTTTCAGCAGAATTTTTGTCTTGAACCGAATGAAGTCTGTCTCATTTGCCTGAAGATAATCCTCAACTTCCTGAGCGCTGTGACTCTGAGCGAAAGAGTCGGGGTCGTCACCGTCTGGTAGTGAGAGGACTTTGACATTTATGCCTTCTGCCAATATCATGTCAATACCGCGAAGGGATGCCTTTATACCTGCGGCATCTGAGTCGTAGATGACGGTTATGTTGTCTGTAAAACGATGTATCAGCCTGATTTGACCTTCAGTCAAAGATGTGCCCGAGGATGCTACGACATTCTCCACTCCTGCCTGATGCATCGAAATGACGTCCATGTAGCCTTCGACAAGAATGCATTTGTTTTTCTTGGCGATAGACTGTTTTGCCTGATAGAGGCCGTAAAGCTCGCGACTCTTGCTGTAGATAATGGATTCGGGTGAATTTACATATTTGGCTACACTCTTGTCGCTTCGGAGTGTGCGTCCACCGAAGGCGACCACTTTACCGGAAATGCTGTGGACAGGATAAATCACACGCCCTTTGAAGCGGTCATAGACCGTTCCTCTGTCGTTTCGTATGCATAAGCCGGTGTCGACAAGATACTTCTCGTTATATCCCTTTGCCAGAGCTTCATCGTGAAGGTTATTGCCTTGTTCGAGAGAGTAACCGAGATGGAAACGCTGTATCATTGCATCGTTGATGCCGCGTTTTCTGAAATATGCAAGACCGATCTCTTTCCCGTCGGGAGTGTCGGTGAGATTTTTCTCGAAATGCTGGAGAGCGAAAGAGTTTATCGCAAACATGGCTTCACGCTGGGATTCTTCCTCACGTTCCTGCTCGCTCATCTCATGTTCGACTATCTCTATATTATATTTTTTAGCAAGATAACGTAGCGCTTCCTGATAGCTCATCTGCTCGATTTCCATTATGAAACTTACAGGCGAACCACCTTTTCCGCAACTGAAACATTTACAGATACCTTTAGATTTAGACACAGAAAATGACGGCGTGCGTTCGTTATGGAACGGGCATAGTCCGATGTAATTTGCTCCGCGGCGTTTAAGGCTCACGAAATCACTGACCACATCGACAATATCTGCGGTATCAAGGATTCGTTGAACGGTTTCTCGGTCAATCATTCTCATATAATGCAAATTTACGAATAATTTACGAGGGATTGGAGGTTATTGCTGAAAATAACAATGGAGATTCTCACGAACCTCCATTATTTTCTTACACATAGTACTTAATGTTAGATTTATATGTCTATTCCAGATTTATTTATTATATGAAAAAGCGTTTATTAGTTCTTTCGTTTTCCTGGCACAAAATTAAGTATAAAATATCAGTCTGCAAATTTTTTCAGAGGCGATTTTTTATATGATTTTGTTGATAAAATGAATTTTATGACGGATTAATTATAATTATTTTAACGATTGTGTGATTTTTGTAATAATTATCAATCAAAATATATAGGTAGAAATAGTTTTGTAATATTCCTAAAATAAGTTAATTTTACTGTATGTTGTAGCATTATGTTTTATAACATAGTTTCAGAATAGTATATATATATTATAGTGTTTGAAAAACAGATTCTTATGAAAATGATGTATCTTTGTGGATAGGTATTAAATAACATAAGATATGGTTATTGATAAATGGAATACGTTTGTCGCCGGTTTGCTTACTATTCCTTCGATAGGAGTCAATGCGCAATCGCAGAATTTTGAACGCCCGAATCTGCCTAATGTAATATTTATTTATGCAGATGATCTCGGGTTCGGTGACTTGGAGTGTTTTGGCGCAAAAAACGTAAAGACCCCGGCAGTTAACCGCCTTGCCGCCGAAGGTATTCTGTTTACTAATGCCCATGCGGCTGCAGCAACAAGTACGCCCTCGCGTTACGGATTACTGACCGGCAGATATGCTTGGCGCGATAAAGGAACGGACGTTGCGGCAGGAAATGCCGGTATGATAATAAAGCCCGGTCAGTTTACAATGGCTGATATGTTCAAGAGTGTAGGATATGTAACAGCTGGTATAGGTAAATGGCATCTGGGACTCGGCGACAAGACCGGAGAGCAGGATTGGAATGCTCCCTTACCGTCGGCTCTCGGAGACCTTGGTTTTGACTATTCATATATAATGGCTGCAACAGCCGACCGTGTACCATGTGTATTTATAGAGAACGGGCAGGTAGCCAATTGGGACGCAGATGCACCGATTTATGTAAGCTACAAGGAGAATTTTGAAGGAGAACCGACCGGAAAAAATAATCCCGAATTGCTTTATAATCTTCATCCGAGTCATGGACATGATCAGTCGATAGTCAACGGCATAAGTCGTATCGGTTATATGAAAGGAGGTGGAAAAGCCTTGTGGAAAGATGAGAATATCGCCGATTCTATCACCGCACATGCAGTGAAATTTATTGAGCAGCATGTATCTGAGCCATTCTTTCTATATCTTGCCACAAATGATGTCCACGTGCCGAGATTTCCTCATCCACGCCACCGTGGTAAGAGTTCGATGGGGCTGAGAGGCGATGCGATAGCACAGTTTGATGCAACGGTGGAGACAGTACTTAATACACTCGATTTACTTGGTATTGCTGATAATACTTTGGTGATACTATCGAGTGATAATGGTCCGGTCGTCGATGACGGTTATCTGGATGATGCGGAAGAACTGCTTGGAGGTCATTCACCGACGGGTAATCTAAGAGGAGGTAAGTACAGTGCGTTTGAAGGCGGCACACGTGTGCCTATGATAGTCCGTTGGCGCGCAAAAATACCCGCCGGTCAGACAAGCGATGCACTTGTGTCGCAGATTGACTGGCTCAAATCGCTTGCGGCACTTTCTGGTGCAAGAATACCTGAAAATGCAGCAATCGACTCGCGTGATAATCTTGCCTCTATTATAGGCGAGGATAAAGCTGGTCGCGATTATGTGATTGAACAGGCATCCAATCATGCATTGAGCGTACGTACAAAAGAATGGAAATATATCGAACCCTCCGAAGGAAAACCGATTGTGGCATGGGGACCTAAAATTGAAACGGGTTATCTTCAGTCGCCGCAGTTATATGATATGCAGACTGACAGTTTGGAGACTATGAATGTTGCTGATAATCATCCGGAGTTAGTTGAATATTTTTCGCAGATACTATTTTCCGAGCGGAATCTCACAAAATAAGTAAAGCTAATGAAAAAACAAGACCGCGCTGTGATTAGGCAGCGCGGTCTTGTCTATAATGTAATGGGCAGTTCATTTACTATATATTATATATGAAGTGTGGGGTGCGAGTTCTCCGGTCAGGATTCCATCAGCCACAGTGAACACATTATTATATATAACATCGGTATATTCTCCGTCGGGCAAGGGAGTGTCAAGCGAAATTGAGATAGTTTCAGGAGAGAAGCTGACGATTGCTGCGCCTTTATCGCCACGTGCAACCTCAACTACGCTTCCGTCTTTGGCAAAAATCATTTTTTCAGGTTGACCGGTCATGTCATGACGGAACTTGTTGGCTGCGACGACGGCTGGATGGAAGAACTCGTCATTGCCTCGTGCACCGATACGGTTGTTACCCCAATAGTTTTCGCGTGTACTTCCGGCAGGACGGCTGAAGAACAGCGGACGACCGCCATCGCGGGCTGCGAGAAATACCCAGCCTGCACGTACGAGTTCATCCGACATGTCTGCGGATTCATGCTGATTACAGTAAGTGTCATGACTTTCGACCCAGGTTACCAGTCTCGACGGGTCAGCACTGTGATGCCAGTCCTCAAGATTAACTGCTACGGCGTTGTTTTCAGTGAGAGCTTTGCGGAGTTCATGACCATAGTTGCTGGCTGTAACACTCATGAGCTCGGCATATTCATCTTCCTTTACATTGCGGTCCTGTAGAACCTCACCGTAGATAAATAGACTGTCAGGCATCGAAAGCATTGTACCCCTGATATCTTTGTGACCTAAAGCGACGTCCCAGAAGTCATTCTGTTCAGCTTTCGGGTCGGTCGGGTCGGAAGGTAGTCCGATATGTTTCGCCGTGTCATAACGGAAACCACGTGCACCAAGACCAATCAAATCGTTGACATACTGCATGTAATAATACTGGAAATCAGGATTCTCGGTGTTTACGTCAGGCAGACCACCCATCATGCCTGTAGTGCATTGCAGGCGGTCGTTGTAATCTGTTATGTCGGTGAAGCCGTTTGCATGAAAGAGATTTTCATGTCCGCCGACAGCGTTGTCAAGCCCGGGAAGAACTGCTGTATGGTCGACTGCGGTGTGGTTGGGCAACACGTCGACTATCACTTTTACACCGTATGCCCGTGCACTGTCGCACATGGCTTTGAATGCATCGCGGTCGCCGAGCATATAATTCCCGACAGTCCAGTCGGTAGGCTGATAGTAGAAATACCATTTTCCCATAACGGAATCACCTTCCTGGCTGAAGAGAGCCATACCACCGTTATCGCCTATGTAACATGCCTGAGCCGGAGATGTCTGAACATAATCATAGCCGGCATCTGCAATCAGATGCATGTTTGCTGCGATGGTGTCGAATGACCATGTCCATGCGTGAAGAATAACCTCGTCACGTGGTTGAGTTGCCTCTACATTCTTTTTTTCGCTTTTGCACGAATTAAAAGACAGCGCGCATAATGATGCCGCAAAAAGAATCACTGGAGTGAATTTCATGTGGTTATGAATTGATTGTTATGGGTCTTAAAAGACCGTGGTTAGTAAAAAGTATGATTTGAATCTCTATAAATAAATATTTCCGTAAAGTTAATGATAATTCCCGATTAGTGGCAAAATAAGTCATGATAAATTTATGAAGAATCTTTATGCAATATATAAGCAAAAGTGCTCCTGCTCTCGCGGAAAGTTCTTATTTTTGCATTGTCAAAATCGCGGTCGGATATTCAAACGCGATGATTAATGTTAGATGTTTAAGGTAAACCGTTTTGGGTCATGGAATTGATAAAGCATGAATGTGGTGTCGCACTGATAAGACTTCGCAAACCTCTCAGCTATTATAAAGAAAAGTATGGAACATCCACTTATGGTCTCGACAAGCTGTATCTTCTTATGGAAAAACAGCACAATCGCGGACAAGAAGCTGCCGGAGTAGGGGTTGTTAAGATTGATGCGTTGCCAGGTCACGAATATGTCTATCGTGAAAGAGCCATGGGTTCGGATGCGATATCTGCAATATTTGATAATATCCACAGACAGATTTCCACTGCCATTCGTTCAGAAGGTTTATCAGAGGACGAAGTTCCCTTCATAGGGAATATTTATATGGGGCACCTGCGTTACAGCACTACAGGAAGAAGCGGATTGTCGTATGTCCATCCATTCCTGCGCAGAAATAACTGGCGTTCGCGTAATCTTTTGCTGTGCGGAAATTTCAATATGACCAATGTTGAGGAGATTTTTCAAAATATCGTCGCAAAAGGTCAGCATCCCCGACTTTACAGTGATACGGTCGTACTGCTTGAGCAGTTAGGTTACTATCTTGATAAAGAAAATCACAGATTATATAGAAAATTTCGTGACAGTCTGGAAGATCCGCGTTTAAGCGTTGAGATAGAGAACGAACTTAATCCGTTCAATGTTCTTGCAGCTGCCGCTCCGTTGTGGGACGGCGGTTTCGTGATATGTGGCGCAACAGGGTCAGGAGATATGTTCGCGCTTCGCGACCGTCATGGCATCAGACCGGCATTTTACTATTATGATGAAGAAATTGTGGTTCTTGCATCCGAGCGTCCTGTAATTCAGACGGTCATGGATGTTCCGCGTTCAGCGGTACACGAACTTCAGCCCGGAGAAAGTCTTGTAGTTGGCAAGACCGGTAAACTATCATTGCGCCAGATACTTGAGCCGGGAGATAACCGACGCTGCTCGTTCGAACGCATATATTTTTCCCGTGGAAGCGATGCTGACATCTATCAGGAGCGTAAGGCATTAGGGCGTCAGCTCGCACCGGAAATCCTGAAGATGGTCAATTATGATATAGATAACACTGTTTTTGCATTTATACCCAACACAGCTGAGGTTGCATTCATGGGACTTCAGGAAGGACTTGAAGAATTTCTAGACAGCCGCAAAACTGACAGAATACTGGAAGCTCAGGCTGAAGGCGAGCTTACACCAGAGACCGTCAGAGAGATAATGAGTCATCGTCTAAGGATAGAGAAAATAGCATTAAAGGATATAAAACTCCGCACATTTATAGCCGAAGGGCAGTCCAGAAATGATCTTGCCGCCCACGTCTATGATGTGACATACGGATGTATTCGCAATGATTGTGACACTCTCGTGGTGATTGATGACAGCATCGTTCGTGGTACGACTCTTCGCCAGTCTATTCTGAGAATGCTTGACCGTCTGCATCCCCGTCGGATTATTGTGGTGTCGTCGTCGCCACAGGTGAGATATCCCGATTGCTATGGTATCGATATGTCGCGAATGGGCGAGTTCATAGCATTCAAGGCAGCTGTCGAGCTGTTGAAATCTTCCGGCAAACAACATATCCTTGATGCTGTTTATGAAAAAGCTCTTGCTGAGTTGAAAAAGCCTGACAGCGAGCAGGTGAATTGTGTTAAAGCCGTATATGAGCCTTTCACGGATGAAGAGATAGCTGCTCAGATTGCGAAGATGTTGACCGGACCGGAGGTTAAAGCCGAGGTCGATATTGTCTATCAGTCGCTTGACGGTCTGCATAAAGCCATACCCGCTCATCCCGGCGACTGGTATTTTTCAGGAGATTACCCCACGCCCGGAGGAAACCGCTTGGTGAACAAGGCATTTGTGAATTATTACGAAGGAAATGCCGAAAAGCGTGATTAAATTTATCTGTAATCAATTATAGGCGTCCCTCATCATTATATGAATAAAAAGAGCCGTCTGTCACGATTATATGGTCGTGGACTCTGGTGTCGATAAGTTTTGCGGCATCTTTGATTTTTTGCGTCAGAGCATCATCCTGATGACTCGGTTTGAGATTTCCTGACGGATGGTTATGAAAAAGAATCATAGCCGAGGCAAGATGTTCGATGGCAGCGCGCATGATTAGTTTTATATCTACAGCAGTGCCTGTTATTCCACCCTGTCCGATTTTCACCTCTCTTATCGGTTTTCCAGCTTGAGATAGAAGAAGTACCCAGAACTCTTCATGGTCGAGTCGCTCGAAATGATGTTTCATCAGTGAGTATGCGATTTTTGATGAAGCCACTGTAGGATGTTCAATTTTGGCAGCATCCGCAGCCGAACGCGACCCCAGCTCGAGGGCTGCCAGAAGTGTGATGGCTTTTGCCGGTCCTATTCCCTTATAGCGTTTCAACATCTCCGCTACGCTCAATTTTGCAACATTGGAAAGATGACGGTCATTGTCTTCGAGTATTTCACGACTTAACTCAATGACTGACTTCCCTTTTAAGCCCGTGCTGAAGATTATCGCCATAAGTTCTGTGTCGGAGAGACTTTTGATGCCGTCCTTTACCGCTTTTTCGCGGGGACGTTCGTCGCTCGACATTTCCCTGATAAGTCTTTCTCTCACCAATTCGTTTTTTTCGTCGTGTTGTGGATTCATAGCCTGATTATTTACCTTTTCTTATGAGTATTTCTTCCTGAATATCTCTCCCTTTTCCGAGCAAAATTTTCGAGACATAGGCTTTGATAAATCCTGCGCCATATCCAAACAGCTGAATAGCTGCTGCAGGCACCGCTTTGGCTGCGATAATGATGCTTTTGGTTGATAGTGCGGCTCCGATGAAAATCAATGTGAAATATAACCCTATAGGTAAAAGAAACCATGGCGATACGGCAATGCCGAGGATTATGAGGATTATACAACCGATTAGAAAAGCTGCCGGCAGACAGTGGACGAGTTTCAGCGAACCGGGATAGAGAAGTTTCAGGGTTATTCGCGACATGCCGAAAACATAGACCTGACGCAAGAATTTTTTCATGTCGATTCTGCGCTTGTGCCAAACGGGAGAATCTGCAATCAGACCGATAGAGAATCCTGCGTTACGGATACGTGTGCTCATGTCTATATCTTCGGAGAACATTTCGCGGAAACCACCGACTTGTTCATAGACTTTGCGGGAATAGCCCATATTGAATGTGCGTGGAACAAATTTTTCAAGGCTGATTTTTCCACCGCGAATTCCTCCTGTTGTCAGAAACGATGTCATGGAATAATTGATTGCTTTCTGAGTGTTTGAGAAAGAATCATGCGCGGCATCAGGCCCTCCGAAGCAGTCAAGCGGATTTTGAGTGAGTTCTTTATCGATAGTTTCGAAATACGTAGCCGGGATTACGCAGTCTGAATCAAAGAAAATGAAATAATCGCCGCTCGCTCTCTCAAGACCGTAGTTTCTTGCAATCGACCGTCCCTCGTTCTCTTTATAAAAATATTTTACATCAAGTCCCCGGCTACAGGCATCTTCAACGACCGCCTTACATGGCTCGGTCGAGCCGTCTTCAACTATTATGACTTCAAAGTCCTTATATGTCTGGTTTGCAAGGCTGTCCAGAAGGTCTTGCACTTCGTCTATGCGGTTGTATACCGGTACTATAACGGAATATTTCGGAGTATGCGTCATAGTTGCTCAGCACATTCTGTTTTTATAATCGTCGTATGTGAATTCCCTTATAACATGGCAGTCGTCAGATTGCTCTGATGTTGCGACTGCAATTGCAGGATGTGAAATGCCGTTGAACATTGTAGTCTTGACCGTAGTATAGTGGTTCATATCCTCAAGCGTAAGACGGTCGCCGATTTTCAATGGCTTATCAAAACTCCAGTCGCCCATGTAGTCGCCGCTAAGACAGGAGTTTCCGCCAAGTCGGTATGTCGGTTTTCCCTCTTCATGTTCTACACTTTCCGTAATTGCGGGCTTGTAAGGCATTTCGAGGGTGTCAGGCATATGGCATGCGAATGACACGTCGACAATTGCCGTAGTAACACCATCGTTTTCAATTGTATCGACAACAGACGTGATTAAATCGCCCGTCCTCCACATGAATGCGCTGCCGGGTTCAAGGATAATTTCGAGATTGGGATGGCGTGATTTGAAATTCTTGAGGAGACTTACAAGATGGTCGGTGTCGTATCCTTCTTTTGTCATAAGGTGACCGCCGCCCATATTTACCCATCTTACTTTGTCAAGAAGGTGTCCGAACTGTTGTTCAAAAGCCGATAGTACCTTTTCAAGGTCGTAGCTCGTTGATTCGCAGAGAGCATGGAAATGTAGACCCTCCAAACCTTCTGGAAGATTTTGCAGTTGTTCTGCCGAAACTCCGAATCTTGAGCCGGGTAAGGCTGGATTATATAAGTCGGTTTCTATTACCGAACATTTAGGATTGACTCGAAGACCTGGTGAAACTCTTTTATCCGGATTCGCTGCGTTATAGGTCTGTAGCTTATTTTTGAAACGTTCCCATTGACTTAGCGAATTAAAGGTCAGATGAGTGCTCCCGTCAAGATATTCGTCGATGGTTGTGTCTGTGTAAGCAGGGCAATAGCTGTGTGCGTCTGTACCAAGATACTCCAGACCAAGACGGAGTTCATTCAGCGAACTTGCCGTGAATGCAGTGCAATACTTTCCGACTGTCGGAAACGTCTTCCACATTGCATTGGCTTTGAACGCCATGATGATTTTGACACCTGCACGGCGACTGACATCATCTATAAGTTTTAGATTACGTTCTATTCTGTTGAGGTAAACGATATAGAACGGGGTGGGTAATTCGGAAACTTTCATTGACCTAATATTTTGAAGCGGGCGAATTTCAGAAGAAGTGTGCGTTGCTGAACATTGTTGAAATCGACTATGATTTTATGGTCGGGTTGCGAACGGTCGATTTCAAGTATTGTACCGACACCGAAACGTTGATGCTCTATTTTCATGCCGGTT
>CAMWNF010000015.1 GCA_947175535.1 uncultured Bacteroidales bacterium | reverse complement strand
GGAAAGATTTAATGACGATGAACGATTACTATCAAGTGAGGTTTGACCTCGAACCCTGCTGCGAAGATGCTTGCGACCTACTTGCAGGCATGCTCGCTGAAAACGCTTACGAAAGTTTTGTTCCCGACGAAAACGGCATGACCGCTTACGTCAAAAAGGAAGACTATTCATCCGATGTTGTCGACGAGGTTTTAGCCAACTTCCCTTTTGATTGTAAAATCACTGTCGCAAGCGAACTAATCGAAGGGCGCGACTGGAATGCGGAATGGGAGAAAAATTATTTCCAGCCCATTGTCATCGGCGACCGAGTAGTGGTTCACAGCTCTTTCCACACCGACATACCTGCCGCTCAATACGACATCGTCATTGACCCCAAGATGGCGTTCGGCACCGGACACCACTCCACGACTTCACAGATACTGACCGCTCTGCTCAATGCCGAACTCGTCGGAAAATCGGTGATAGACATGGGAACAGGCACAGGCATCCTTGCCATTCTTGCCGCCATGCGCGGAGCAAAACCGGTGACAGGTATAGAACTCGACGGCTTCGCCTACGAAAATGCTGTCGAAAATGTAGCTTTGAATGGTCACGCCGAAATTAGAATCATTCATGGCGATGCGTCCGCTCTCTCAGATGTTGAAGCTGCCGACGTTTTCATAGCTAATATCAACCGCAATGTTATTCTCAACGACATCGCGGCATATGCATCAAGACTAAAATCCGGCGGCATGATGCTGCTCAGCGGTTTTTACGAAGGTGACGATGCCGCCATGATTATCTCAGAAGGACGCAAAAACGGACTCGAATTTTCATCAGCAACTTCCGATAACCGTTGGGCGTGCGTGAAACTCATCAAAGCATAATAAGTTATGGCTCTCGGATATAAAATCAATAAATTATTAGCCGCTACCGCATTAATACTATGTCTTTCATCATTAAGCGTAGCAGCTGACGAACCAATCAAGACATCATTCGCCTGGGGAGCCGATGCCGGAGGTTCAATCGACCTGAGTGGCAATGACATGTCGTCGGCTGACCTGTCTGCATCCTTCGGTTTCAAACGAGGGTGGATTAATTTCTTAGGGCTTGGGGCGGAAATCGATATCATGCTCAACAACTCTGCGAGGTCATTTCCGGTCTATCTTTCTTTCAAGACTAATTTCCACAACCGCCCCACTCTGCTATTTCTTGATTTGAGAGCCGGCATATCCGCCAATTATCTCCCCAACGACTATCAACAGACAGGCTCGTATGCTTTCGTCGGACTCGGCATCAATCTCGCAAGAGGAAAATCATTCTCATCCCATCTTGTTATCGGATATTCTTACAAAGAATACCGCGACATCGTCACGCGCGAAGAAGAAATCTTCCCGATGAAAGATGTCCACTCCGCCACCATCAAACTCGGCATCACATTCTGACAAATCATTCGGCCAAGCGTCGCAGAAAATCTTCGAGAGATTCGTCCTGCGGCACATTCAGTTTTGTCCTCAGACGCCAACGCGACTGTTTAAGGCTGCTTTGACGCACATTAAGTAGCTCTGCAATCTGACGATTCGACAGTCCGATAACAATATATGAACATAAGCGGATATTATTTTCCGATACTGACGGAGCGATATCTTTCAGCCGTTTCGCAAAGTCAGGATGTATTCCGGCAAATGCCGATTCAAACGCTCCCATTTCATCATTGGCCGCCTGATGCATTTTTATGTTACGCTCTATTTTAGAAATATCATTCGCCGACACATTCTCTTCCTGACTAAGACGCGAAGTCTCGTGTTTGACGTAATCAATTACCTTATGCGCTTCATCACGCGACAAAGACATAGCCATGATTTTCCTCTGACTGCACTCCCATTCATATCTTATTTTCATTGTCTTTAACTTCTGACGCTGGCGCAGATACAAGAATAAAAACAACACCACTACAAACAATATACACAGAGAAACAATAATGATATAATGTCTGTGGCGCAACTCTCGTTTCGCCGTCTCCGTTTCAAATTCAAAACGTCGTAACGTATTTAGATTCTCAAGATATATTTTCTGTCCGGGACCTTGTGAAGAAACAATTTGGTCAGTCAAATCAGAGTAACGCTTCATCCATTTTAATGTATTTACGTCATCTCCGACCGATTCATAATAATTAGACAATTTTTTCGAAGCCAAAGATTCATATCTCGGTATTTTAAGTTCATCAATATGTGCGGCACACAATTTCGCATAATACGCCGCAGAATCGGCTCTTCCGGTGTCCATAAAATGCTCACACAACAGACCTTCATAAAGCGCACGGACACTTTGACCATAAACTGCCTCAGAATTTCCCTCAGGATTGACTATTCTGTAACCTCTTCGCAGAGCGACCGTATCGTTAAAAAAGACCGTTCGGTTTCTCAACACCATTTCAAGAGCTATGGGATCGTCATTGATTATAGGATTATCAATAAGTTCATCGAAAATTTTGCGGCTATTCTCTGTCTCGCCGGCATTGAACAGCAGATAAGCTTCATTAATTCGGTTCTTGGTGTGATAATTATCATTTCCCAATAATTCATAAATCGAGTCTGCCATTTTGAAATAATGCAGCGTCAGACCTGGTTCGTCCGGAAGATTTAAGCTCTGCGAGAGATAAAGTGCGGTCAAAGCCTGCTGATGCAAATCACCGACCTCCTGATAATATTTCAAGGCGGTAAGGAGAAGTCTGAATGTCTCGCTCGATCCCGGATCGGTTATAAAATGTTTAAACAAGCTGATACGAAAAGCCGTATACGGATATGCCGTTGAATCACACATTACCCAAGCACTGTCAAGCTCGGCGACAGCATTTTCGCTTTCACCGTTCCAATTATAATTTATGGCCTTGAAAAAACGCAATCGCGCCTCCGCCTCCGCTTTTCGTCGGTCTTTTAGATTTGACAGAGAGGCTTCCATTTCTTTAATCAATGCCTCCAGCGTATCTCCTCTCTGACCTTCGTCCCAATTTTTATCAAGTTTCAAGACAATAGAATCCGAATGCGGATCAATACTCGCCCATTTATAAGGCGATAGAGTCCGATCGCTTTCACGCCGGCATCCGAAGATCGTCGCAGCGCTTAACAGTATTGCAAAAATAACCAGTCGTTTCATGCCGCAAAATTAGTATTTATGACCGAAAACCAACCCGTCTACATACGGCAAAATCGTCGGTCTACACGTGTTTTAGCCGTGTGTAGACCCGAAGTAGACCGCCCTAACTTGGCTGGTCATATCCACTCTCAATAATTTTGCAACGAAATTTAATCCACGCGATTTTTATACGAAAACCTTGAACACTTACTTCTCAATATTACCCAAAATAATTTTGTTGTTGATAACCGCTCTGTTTTCAACAATGCCTGTCGCGGGCATAAATGAATGTAAGCGGGATTCAATATTACATATATGTATATATTACAAACAAGGCTGTTCGGATTATGATCCAAGCTTGAACGGTAACGCTGACGCCCTCGAAAAATTAATCTTGGCAACCGATAACAGACTGATTACTGACATTTGCGTGATTTCAAGTGCTTCTCCTGAAGGAAATACAGAGTTAAACCGGAGTCTTTCGGAAGCAAGAAGTATGACTGCTCTCGGTTTACTTCAAAATATCAGAGGCTATGAATACGCTTCAAAAAACATCGAATCGATCGGAACCGACTGGATCGGACTGGCGACAAAGGTCTCAGAGTCTGATATGGAGTATGCTGACGAAGCTGATTCCCTGATCCGCAATACTCCGGAATGGATTATGAATGACAGTGTTGTTGTCGACAGCCGAAAATTGAGACTAAAACTGCTTCGCGACAATCGTCCTTGGCAATACATGTCACAATATGTGTTCCCTGAACTCAGGGTGAGTCATATTTACATTACGCACTGCGATCGCTGTATAATCCCTCCACTACGCCGGAGATCGACGACTGACGAACTCACATCGTACACATCATTCGATCAAAAGGAAATCATTGAGCCAAATAACCTTATCTATAAACACGAAAAGCGTCCATCTACTATATTACTAACTTCCAACATGTTATATAATCTCGCAGCAGTTCCCAATTTAGGAGCGGAATTAATATTCGCCAATGGTTGGGCGATCGGAGTTAGGGGTATGTACGCATGGTGTAACAAGGGCGATTTGTCAAAAGTATGGCGTATTCAAGGAGGTGAAATTATTATTAAAAGATACATGGGCAATCATTACGCCCCATCAAATAATTGGCATGTAGGAGTTTATGCGAATATTTTCAGATACGACATCCATTGGGGAAAGAAAGGTTATCTTAGTGGAAATTCGGGAGGAAGCTTTTTCAACCGGCCCACATTAGGGGCGGGTTTTGAGGGAGGCTACACATTGAAGCTTTCCGAAAAGTTTTGTCTTGATTTCTCTCTCGGCATAGGTTATTTAGCCGGTCATTATCTCACATATAAAACCGTCGACACTCATAATGTCTGGGAATCCACCCGCCGACGTCATTGGTTCGGCCCGACCAAAGCTGCAATCTCTCTCGTCTGGATTATTGCGAAAGGAGGAAGACGATGAAACCGACTATAATTGTTTTCCTTTTCTTGATTATGACTGCATGCGAGAGACAGCAGGAACTGTGTTTCAATCACGAGCAACATGATCGCATTCCGATTGATGTTGTATTCGATTGGGGACTTGTGCCTGACGCCGATCCTATCTCGATGAGTCTGTACCTTTTTCCCGACAATGGTTCTGTATCATCGCTCTATGAATTTTCAGGACGGAATGGTGGACGCATATTGGTTCCGCCCGGTCGTTATACCGCTCTTGCAATCAATTCTGACACGCAAGGGACAAAAGTGCATAATTCTGATTTTCTTGAAACATTTGAACTTCGGTTGACCGATGCTTATGACATACAAGGTCTTAACGTAAGATCTGATGTACTTCCACGAGCTCCCGGCACCGAAACGGAACGAATGGTCAATTCTCCGGACGCAATTTGGCGTGCGAAAGTTGACTGTATCGAGGTTAAACCCTCCATTGTTACTCAGACACTCACTTTGACCATGTCAGAAGCTGTGTTTCATTATTCGGCAGAAATCAGAAACGTCGAAAACCTTTCCGGAGTACAATCCTTAAGCGCATCCATTTCAGGAATGACCGGCTCGATGTTTATCGCTGACGGATCAGTATCTGACGAAATGGTTACCATCCCTTTCGAAATGACGGCCTCTGACAAAACAACGCTTAGAGGTGAATGGATTTCATTCGGTCACTGCGGACATTCTCGTTCTCGCAGCGAACAGCCAAAAACAAGCGGTCACCATCTTCTGACTGTCTATGCTGTTCTGCGTGACGGTACACAATGGTATCACTCTTACGATATAACAGAGCGCCTGCATGAATTACCTGACAACGAAAGTCTTGTAACCGTCGATGAAGGGCTTCATCTACCGGAAGCCTCAAGCACCGCCGCCGGCGGTTTTAACATCACGATTGACGACTGGCAGACAATTCCGATAGATATTCCAATGTAACACAACTAAATAACTAATCATTAAAAATTTAAAACATTCGTAACATGAAAAAATGTATGATTTTGGCTGTAATCATATCGAGTATATGCACAGCTTGTAATGAAGATGAGGTCGTTGATCGAAGTAACGGACACCCTATCGATTTCCGCGCCGAAACCGGTAGTCGTGGTAATGCTTTCACAGCCGGTTCGCTGACATCATTCGTAGTATCTGCTTTCAATGGCACCACTACTCATATTGATAAAGTAGAGTTTACAAAAGCTGAAGATTCCAACTTCTACACTTCGTCAACCAACTATTATTGGCCGAGTGATGATGCAACACTCTCTTTTGTGGCTTTTGCTCCGGCTGAAGGCTCGTTTTCGGGTACAGTGACTCTCACCGCGAGCGAACAAAAAATCAACAACTACACCCTGAACGATAATATCGCCAACCACAAAGACATCGTCTATGCTTCAGCGACAGGAAAGAAAAGCACTAACGAAACAACAGGTGTCGCGCTTAATTTTAAGCATGCAGTATCGCGTATATGCATATTCGCAAAAAATTCAGGTGCAAACGTCTATAAAGTAGCCGGCATAAAACTCGGAAACATAGCCGCGTCCGGCGATTTCAACTTCAAAACTGAACAATGGACACCGTCAACTACAAAAGCGAGCTACAAAAGCGAATTTACATCTTCGCCCATCACGTTAACTGATCAGAAAACAAGTATAGTCGGTAAATCAGGCAGCCCACAGGTTATACCTCATAAACTGACTGCATGGAATCCCTCCACCGATCCCACCAATGAGAACGACGGCAGTTACCTCGCTGTCATGGTCAATATTTCAAATGCCGCAGGCAAGGTGCTTTTCCCTCAGAACGGCACAGAAAATGATTATGCTTGGGTCGCAGTTCCTATTGATACGGAATGGAAAATCGGCACTATCTATAATTACAATCTCGATTTTACAGACGGAGCCGGCCTTGTCGATCCAGAAGAACCGACCCCCGATGGTCCTAAACCCGGCGAACCGGTTTTCGGCTCCCCGATAACATTTACCGTTACCGTTCAAGGTTGGACTGAGGTCACCGAGACTCCGGATATGACTAATTGATAATGCATACTCAATTTAATAAATATTTTGTCACACTCGCTGTGAGTGCGTCTCTCGTCATTTTTTCGTCTTGCGATGACGGACTGATGACTGACGGACTGCTGCAGGCGAAAAGTGATTCGATTTGTTTTACAGCCCGCATGTGGAAAGAGACCGGCAATGAGTCGGTCTCGGACTGCGGCGGAAGATCGCTTTCATCATCTGGCGACACCATAATTCAGACCGAAAGTATACGTCCGATGAAAGTTGATAACGGAGAAATGCAGATATATCTCCACACTGAAGTATTACCGGTTATTGGGAATGATTCTACAGGCGATAAAAGGTCTGTGACATCAAGAGGTTCATTCGTTCATAATCTCAAGGATCACAAATCTTTTGGCGTATCGAGCTATGTTTACGCTTCGGGGAACGGTAATGTCGCAAACTCCATGCCTTGGCCTATGTATGATACCCGCGTCGAGCCTGACGGCAATACCGGAGTGTGGACTCCGGATCGAATCTATTCATGGCCCGGAGAAGGAACTCGCATACACTTCTACGCTTATGCCCCTCATGGTCTGGCAGGAGTCGAAATGTCGCCAAAAACAAAAAAAGACGTACCATATATCACCTACACCATTCCGACATCTAACCCGTCTCAAACTGATCTTTATGTAGGCTACAGCGGGATGGTCGACGGTAGTGGAGCTAACGGAGCCACATTGAAATTTCAGCATGGACTGACGGCCATTCAAATCGTACAAGGCAGCAACATGTTGCCCGGCACCGTTACAAGGATCACGCTAAGAGGTGTCTACGGTAAGGGACAATGCAATCTGTCTTCTCTCTCGTGGACTCCGAGCGAAATAAAAAATTTCTCTCTTAATTACAATCGTCCGGTCGACGGCTCGTCCGGAAAAATGATTAATCTGGCAAGCCAGACTTTTTTCATGATCCCGCAGACGCTGCCTGATGGCGCACAACTCGAAATCAATTATACCGACAGTATATCTGGAACTCCCCGCGTGCTCAAAGCCGATATTGGCGGAAGCGTATGGCAGAGAGGCACGACTGTAAAATATCGCATCTCCACCTCGTCGATAAGTGTTAATCGTGTTTTGGACGTGAACGGCACTGACGAATTCGATCATCTCGGCGGCCGCAAACCTTTCTCCGTATCAAGTTACACGTCAGTTGTTCGCGAAGGCGATGAAACAAAAATCTTGCCTCACTCGTGGAAGGCAGAATTTCTGGAATATGACGATAAAACGAAGAAATGGAATCCTCTCCCCTCCCGTCCTGACTGGATAAGCTCATTCACTGACTCCGGCACAGGTGGGGAGCAGAAAACATTCTATTGCTCTGTCAAAGTCGCAGATGAAACTCTCGACTTCAGTTTTGACGAAACACTCCAATCAACTCCAGTCATAAATAAAACGACACCGAACTACAACAATTTCAACCATACATCGCGATATAACCTTTCAAATCCCACAGGGGCTGCGGACATAGTCAACACCGCCAACTGTTATATCGTCAACGCTCCCGGAGCATACACCATTCCACTCGTCTACGGCAATGCGATAAAAAACGGATTAACGAATACATCTGCATACAAATCGTCTCTAAAAGGCGATACTATTCTTACGACGTTTGTCAACCATCAAGGTGATCCGATCACAGATCCTTTTATCTACCGGAATAAGGATTGTAAACCGAAAAGTGCGAGAATTATCTGGCGTGACAGTCACTATCTCGTCACCGAAACGCGTGTATCTACCGATTCATGTTGGTTAACATTTAATGTTAAACCGGAAAATATCAAGCAGGGCAATGCAGTCGTTGCCCTTTTGGGCGCACGTGACGGCAAAGAGGTGGTGCTTTGGAGCTGGCATATATGGGTAACTCCCTATATCGCAGGTAACGGGGACAAAGCCGTCAGCAACTTCGGACGAAGACACCGAACATTTATGCCCTACAATCTCGGATGGTGTCACTATCCGGCTATATATTCGTCGCGCCGCATCAAAGTAAGAATCACGCAGGACGGCGAAGACGGGCTGTCAAAAGAATTTATCATAACTCAGAATGGTGCGTCCTCAGCGATTGACGGAAATTGTCCATTGTATCAGTTCGGACGCAAAGATCCGATGGTGCCCTATGAACGCATCGGTGTAAGTTCCAATAAGCAGTGGGAAGCAAACAGCGGAGCGCTCGTATCAACCGACTTGCCCGCATCAAAATATAATGAAGGCGTTGAGTGCATTGCCGCCTGTATCCGCAATCCACTGACATTCTGTCTCAATGAATTTATGGACGGTATGTATGTCAATCTTTGGAATCCCGAAACCAAGACCATCTATGACCCGTCGCCGGTGGGCTACATCATGCCTGACGAATATGTCTTTACCGGCTTTACAGACACCGGCACATCAAGCTCCAACCGAAGCAAATTCAATGTCAAAGGAGACTATAAGAACGGTTGGGAATTCTATTGCGAAGCTAACAGAGGCGGTGAGACAATCTTTTTCCCAGCTAACGGAGGTCGCCGACCTGACGACGGGAAAGTTTCACTCGGTAGTCCTGTCTATTATCGTACCGGGGTGAACCATTCAAAGGAACGCAACTACGCGAAAATACTCCTTGCCAATGACTCAACCATCACCCCCATCTCAAGCGCGCGTAAATCATGGGCTTACGCCGTGCGTCCCGTACGTGAAAGAGAGACTTCAGAATAGAAATCCGATACTTACACACAATTATACCACTCAAAACAATAAACCTTTAGTTGCGCTTAATCCAATCTGAAAAACCACATATAAAACAGGATTGAAGATATTCTTCAGTCCTGTTTTATATCATGATATTGGTTAGCTAATTAGGACGACGAGTGATTGATGTTAGGCCGCCTTTTTTAGCACCGATATAGGCAGGTAGTCTTACTTCTCCGCGGACGATATCACTGATATAAATCGGATGTCCCAGGCATAGCGTATGCAGTGTGAAAATATCGCCGGCTTCCAGTTTTATATTCTCAGCCCTTATTACTCGAAACCTCATAGGCAAGATACACTCAATCTCGCATGATTTGTCTTTGCCCCAACTAAGCATCAGACGGTCGCCGGGATTCAAATCAATGGGATTGACAATAGATTCTTCAAAGAAACCGGAATCTTCGCTGAGCCGGTTAAAAGTCTTGCTACTAAGAAAGGCCTCCCAATTTCTAAAACCGTTATATTGCGCCAGATTATTTAATGTAGTAACCGACGGAAAACCTTCATATCTCACATAACCCCAGATTCGTTTTATTGACGAAAGACTAATCGAATATCCTGTCTTTCTTTCAATCTCTACGGTCAAATCGAGGAATTCAGTAGGCGTGGTCGGCACATACCCGAGATTCTGATTGGTGATTTCGACGAGAGTCTCCAAAGCTATATTCTTATCCATATGGTTTTCTTTTATCTGTTATAATCAATAAGCCCCGCAACTATCACGGCAGCCAACACCAGACATACGCCCAACATTATGTATGTCAACGTCCTTGAAGCCATGAAAGCAGAGAGGGATTGCATAAAAGACGGATTTGCTGCCGGAAATTTAATCTTTGAAACTGCATCCGGACGCTTGGACGGATTATGGTTCATGCATTTTATGGCAGAGTGTGCAAGCTGCTCATCCCCGGTCAACAATGCGAGTTCGTTCATCAATACCCCCAGAGAGTATATATCAGTTGCAGCCGAGGGTCGGGCGGATGCTGTCAGTTGTTCGGGTGCCATATATTTTCGCGAACCGGCAGGATTTTTAAGTATGATGAACTCGTCACTGTCTGACAGATTAAAATCAATCAGCTTAACCTCATTTCCCTGATGGGAGATTATAATATTTGACGGTTTTATATCGCGGTGAAAAATCTGCTTGCGATGAATGTAGGAAAGTGCACCGGCTATCTGACCGACAATTGTTCTTGCTGAAGATAATGACAACTCTCTTGCATTCATAAGAGACTCCAGCGAGCTACCGTCTATATACTCGAGAACAATTACTTTTCCGATACCGCTCACAACTTCAAGACTCAGCGTCCGCCTTATATTCGGATGATCGAGCAATATGCCTATTTCAAACTCCTTCACCAGCCCCATATTGTATATCGGGTCATCGAGATACTGTTTTTTAAGACCTTTGAGCATGTATCGTCGTCCATAGCGGGTTGCCGTATATATTTCCGTCGGTCCGCTCGGAGAGCTATACATCAACTTGATGTTGGAAAACCGGCTTGTGAACAATTCTCCGAAATCAAGCTGTGCGTCCTTGTCTTCTTCTGTGAGATATGCCGAGGACATATCTTCGGTCATATTGTCATTATCTATTTCTTCAAGAGTTTTACTCATGGATACATAATTTTTTAGAACTCTTCAATCTTACCGAAGCGTCCCCACTTGGAATGATTACGATATACAGCCTTACAACCACGTGGCACGTACAGAATGCAGTCCGCGGTAATAGAAGCCGTTCCATTTACAAACGCAGATTCTGCTGCAAACGGAGGAAGCTGTGCACTGATATACAGATTACATATACTCGTTCCGTCAAATACATAGTTCCCTATATAT
Organism: uncultured Bacteroidales bacterium; assembly: GCA_947175535.1. Lineage (GTDB taxonomy): Bacteria > Bacteroidota > Bacteroidia > Bacteroidales > Muribaculaceae > CAG-873. The sequence continues at coordinate 21,481 of CAMWNF010000015.1, read as the reverse complement.
TCAGTATTATATCCCAGTCGGACCGTAGAAAGTGCGCTACAGTTCTGAAACATACCCTCTGAAACATTCGTAATATTATCGGGAAGCGAGATTTCCGTGAGCGACGAACCGGCAAAAGCACCACGACTTATAGACGTAACCGACGAGGGTATGTCAAGACTTGAGATATTAGTGCCGTAGAAAGCATTTTCGCCTATTGATGTAATTGTTCCGGGAAGTGAATATGCACCTGTCTTAGCAATAGGAAACCATAAGATTTCAGTCGCTTCACTGTTGAACAGGACTCCATCCAAAGAAGTATAATTCGGATTGGCGTCTGAAACTTCTATCGCATCAAGTGCCGTACACCCTTCCGATGGCAACAGTTCTCTGACCGCCGCAGGCACGATTAATCTGACTAATGATGAGCAATTTGCAAAAGCATCACGAGCCAATTTTATTGCAGTCATAGGCAACTGAATATGGCGCAACCTGTTACAATCGGCAAAAATACCGGTTGTCAGCTCGTCAGCAACTGTAAAGCGGCTTCCGTCGTATGAGCCTCCGCCTTCTACAATATTGACATCGGAAAAATCCACACTTGTAACCCGACTGTCAATCGCTGCTTCGCCAGACTGAGCCGGTGCACCCAGCAACCGCCTTATAAACCTGAAATCATCGCCATTCATATTACCCGCCACAGACAGATGTTCGAGTTTCAAATCCTTTCCATAATCGAGAAGCTCAGCAAGACTACCCGCCTCATCAAGCACAACACTATTACGCGTAGTGTAGTCTAAAGGCTCGCCTTGTGTTTCACCTGCCGAATTAGCGGCAAAAGGTGTAATGATATATCTTGTAAGCAATGATAATCCTCCGATATGGAATCTGTGCGTACCTACTGTGAGATCTTCGGCTGAAAGTTTTATACGAGTGGTCTCAAGGGTCGCAGCATTCTTTACTTCACAACCGCCATCCAATAGCTGCTCTCCTCCGTCGTCGGTTATATCAAATGAAACGATAATTCCGACAGGTCCTGTCGACAATGGCATTAGAGCGGAAACTTTAGGCAACCCATTGGGGAATGTAGTAAAACTCATGGTCTGCGACCTCAAAGATGCGGTTGTCGTGCCACCTTCGACAAAATAATAATATGTAGCACCGGGTCTCAGTCCTTCGAGACGAAGTGTCTGAAACTCAGTCTCGGGGTCATCCACCGGAATCGTCTTACCCGTATTTTCTGTTTCGCCATAGTGAAATGAAAGATATGTAAGATTGGACCCGCGAGTAAGAACCCGTACTGAAATAACAGCTTCCGTCCGGGTGATATCCGTCGCAGGCAAGAGTTCTATTATAGGTTCGAAATTATCAGGTTCAGCCGGACCGGAACAGCTGACCAAATAACACAGCGATGCTATAAAGATAATGGTAACAATATGGGAATACATTCGGTCGATTGACATACTATATAGTTTTTTATTTTCCCAATCTTATACCTATACCTACAGAGCCGAACCATTCCGACCCTTTAAGCGTCATAACAGCAGCCGTAACGACAATCCTATTGAACGTCAACATTGCTCCGGCTTCAAATGAAACGCCTTTGTTACAATAATATGAGTTCCTGACATATCCGCCGCCTTCAGAGTGCGCCAATTCCCATGCGACCGAAGTGCCGGAGTAACCTGCGCCCTCGAATATTGTCAGCAAACGGCTTAACCTATGGGATAAGCCTATGTTAGCCATAAAAAAGCTACGTCGTGTACGCCCAGTGTAATATGGGACAGCACCGTTAATCTCTCCGTGTTTACCACACTCCCCGATAGTTGAACCTATACGTCCGAAATCAGTCATGATATGTACGAAACCTCCGTGACGCTTATTAGCCACTAATAACAATCCTCCCGAAACCACGCTTGATTTTCCTCCGAAATTCAGTGTTGCGGCGATATCCGCGTTAAACGGAACAGGCTGCTTCTCCGGTTTTACAATAAGTGTATCGACACGCGTCAAAACCAATGTGTCTACGACTGTGGTTATTATAGGTTGAGCTGACGGAGATTGGAGCGGTCTGTCAGGTTCATCAATCCTCAATTCGTAAGTCATATGACTGTCGATGCGAGTCGGAAACACATAGTCGCGTAGCACGCCCCACTCGGAATGCTTTATAGTCATTTTCTTAGAGCCTTTCGGCAAATAAAGCCATATTTCCCCGACCTTATCGTCCCGCTTGGCGATGCCTAACGGTGTTGAAAACACAAAATCATCAGACGCAATCACCTTTATCAGACCGCAATCCTCGTCGTTGAGGTCACGGACCGGATTTATGAATGCCGAAACATCATTCGGCAACGGGCGGAATGATGCTACTGAAAATCGTTGCGCGCAAGCGTCCGGCATGGCGGTAAAAAACATCACCGCCATAAAAACGAAATATGCTACACTACGTTTTGCCATCATCCGCTTATTATTCGAAATTAAAATCACTCATGTCGATTACCTCGTCACCTCCGATTTCGATTGACTGCGACGGCTGCCATGTGCGGACATGGATAAGAGGCATCGACGGGTCTCTGAAGTCCCACAGCAGGAACAAATAACCGTCGTCGCTGTAAGTATCGCACGCATATTTCTGTCTCAGAGTCACACCATAAATGCCCGGCACAGTCGGATGCCGCAAAATCTTAAAATCTGAAAACTTGACATCCAACTTCTTATTTGAAGCGAATATTTTAGCAAGTTTCGAGAGATATTCCTGTTTTGACCTGATACTGTATGTAACCTTCGGACTATAACTCAGGGTTGAAGGCGAATTTGAGCCGGATTTAACCACATGACCGACGATTATCAAGGCATTTTCACTAAATACCTGACGGATAAAATCAATATCCCGGGTGGTATAAGAGGTACGCAAATGTTCGCAATAGCTCAATATCCGGTGACGGCTCACGGAATCCGTCTCTTCAAGATGCCCCTTCATAACCTTGATTGCTTCCGCTCTGAACGGATTATCAGTCGCGATAGTCCGCATGTCGATATCCTTAAAGCGAGTGCTTCTTACCTTAGGTTCGGTCTGTTCATCTGACGACACGTTTTTATGTAAGGAGTCATCGTGCAGCGTATCCTCAGTGGCAACCGGTGCGTTCTGGACGTTCTCCGGTAGCTCAAGGGTGTCAGCAGATGACTTTTCCACGACAGTGTCAGTCATCTCAGGCACAAAAACGACAGGCGGCAGCCTGTGAATCCAGACCGCCAGCCCTCCAAGTATCAGAGCAAGAAATATGAGTGATATGTTAAGTCGTTTTCTCCTTAATAACATCTATATAAACATATTACTAATTCCAGTCTTTGATTTCTCCTCCGACTTCAATCTTAATCTGGTCAGGATTCTTATCAATGACAAAGTTAACTATATGATGGATACCCGGCTTGAACAGAAATTTACTATCATACAAAAAAGAAACTCCGTTCATGACAACTTCGACAAACGGGACTCGATTTTCAAGTCTCTGCGGTACAATAATGGCAGAATAACTTGTCGGACTGACCTGACGCGCAACAACCGTGTTGCGTGTGCCGTGCAGTGTTTTAGTCACAACGCCGGCTGCCAAATCAATACTCGATTCTGTAACAGTATTATGAATATAAACTGTTGCGTCATTTGGAATTTCACCTTCGAAATCCTCGCCTTTAATGAGACGGACTGTAATTTTACTCATTATATGACTGAACTGAAGATCCACGGGACTTGCCGAAGCTGAAACATTTTTTGCTGATGCAAAAAGAAAATCAGATGCTTCATAACCGCTCATTCCCTCCGCATTATCTCGTTGGTCGGTCTTTATTTCAAATGGCAAATCAGTGATTGAAGTTATATCGGAAAGATGGGGGTAGTAAGCATAGACGTTATACCGCCCTTCATTCCAATACAAAGTTCTTGACGCTTTCCATGCCGAGCCGTTGAATGTTATTTTTTCGTTATTCACAGTATTACCGGATATTTCGAGCGGGGTCTCGGCGTCCGAGACAAAAAGCCCCACAATATCACCGCTTTCAAAGGCTGTCTCTGTCGCTCGTGACTGAGACGGATGGCTGAACGTGAATTCCATTGCCAATTTACCTTCGGAATTCTCGTTGTTAGGAGCGGTAACATCCTCAGAACATGAATTTAAGCCGACTGCTAAAATAACGATGCCGATTAAAGATATAATATTGTGTTTCATCGTTGCTTGCATATTTATTTATCCAGTTTTTTGGAACGATTTTTAATTGACTTAAGCGGACTGCCTTTATGAACGACTGGAGGCAAAGAGCGCGACGACACACAGCCGGCAGACCAATCCTGAGCTCGCGAAACAACATCCGCCGTGCGTTTATCAAGCGACACAAACTCCTCGAAATCAAAATCTTCTCCAGCGTATCGCTTTATACGTTTTACTATACTTTCACGACTTATAGTGCTGAAATAAGGTATATTGTTGTTCATACAGCTGTTTTGTTCCGAGCGGAAAACACCGCGGGAATGCATAAATCCACCTTCATATATATCGACCAAATCGCTATATCGGGAATCGAATATAAGATGACTCCAACCGACTTCATGCATCTTGCCTGTCAGTTCAATATTATCATACCAACCCCATGATTTACCGATATTTATAGCATCAGCATGACCGCAGCCGTCAGAACAATCACAGAAATCAATAAAGGCGTTGTGATAGATATATTCATCAGCAAGTTTGCCGAAGCCGTGACCTCCTGCTTCATGTTGTATCAAACCTCTTGAATCAAGAGGATAACCATAATCGCTCTTTGGACAGAAAGCGATTGCCGAACCGTCTTCCCACATCTGGGTTATACCTCCATAATCAGTACTATTCGGAACTATAATTATAAGCGTCTGATTGAGATTATAACTGTTAACAGTCGGTGCTCCGAGTGCATAGCTGAACACCTCATCATAATCACATTTCAAACCTACCCCACCTACATAAATTGTATTAAACTTGTTGTAGCGAATGGTATTAACCGTCCCTACACCGGTCTCGGTTGAGATTGGAAAGGCTGTATAGACATTGAAGTAGTCTCGATAGGTCGTGTATGGCTCTATCCCGAAGAAGTACTCCATCTCTTTCTTCATATCAGAGAGATAACTGCCATCGGCAATCTGTTTTGCATCATAACCGTCGCCCATGATAACGATGTTAATACCACCACGCGAGCCTTTTGTCGCGGTCTGCAAAGCAAGGAACTCGTCCTCGCCATATTGGTAACCGTATTGAGAAACATGGCAAGAGTGAGTATAATCTTTGTCTTTTAGTTGGAAAACCACATCACCTTCGCGCGACTCGGTCGTCGAACCGGCTTTAATAGTCAGAGTGATTTCTGTTTTCTTGTTGCCTGAAGTCTGTGACAGCTCACACCAATCAGGAATCGATGCTACTTCCCACTCGCCTTCTGCATCGATGACGAGAGTTTGCTTATGTTCAGTACTAAGGGCACAAGCAACCGACGGGCGGCATACCAGTTCATGATGAGCGGCAATGCGTTTGAAATCGCTCCAACCCGGAGCAGTCTGATATTGAGCAACCGCAGTTTCCGGAACTTCGAGAGTAAAATTATCTTTAGCCACGCCATCAAACACGCCGGGTAAGAGATAAGGTGGCATTTCACTCTCGCAGATGATTGCTCCTACTCCGAAACAATTCTGAAATGCATTTTGTCCGATAGTTTCTATATTTTCCGAGAAAATAAGTTTCTGAATACTGCTACAATTATTAAAAGCATCTGAACCAATAGACGATAAATTATTGCCGAACTTAAGAGTTCCTGACAATCTGCCATTAAGACCAAATGCGCCCGCACCTATTGAAATTAATGTTTCCGGCAATTTTAAGTCCCCCGAAAAGTCATTATAATAAAATGCCCCTTCATGGATTACCTCAAGATTTTTCGGAAGTATAAGTTCTCCTTTGAATTTACAATAACCAAAAGCGTGTGCTTCTATTTCAGATATTCCATCGTGTAGAGTAAGGTTACCATTAAAACCACAACCGTTGAAAGCTAATGTTCTAAGGACAGATACACCTTGAGGGATTTTCAATGAACCGTTTAGATTCTTACAACCACTGAATGCCCTATCCCCAAGAGTTTTTAGCGATGATGGTAAAACCAGATTACCATATATTCCGGAGCAACCTAAAAAAGCTGCTGAACCAATGTATCTTACACCTTCCGGAATGATGATTTCACTTATGAATCCGCAATTCATAAAAGTCTCTCCATTTCCAACTAATTCCTCATCAAAACTTTCCAAATCACTATAATTTGCAATATATTTTAGCGTCGATGGAAGAGATAGTGTTCCGGTTAGAGAAGTACAGTTCTTAAATGCCGCCCATTGGATGTCTATAACGCCTTCAGGTATAACCAACGAACCAGAAATATTGCTGTTTTCGAACGCCCTGCATGCGATTGACCGTAGTTTATCCGGAAAAACGAAACGTGTTAAAGTGCGTTTGTCTAAAAAAGCCGCAACGGGAATCTCGTCTTCTTTACCTTCATAACGAAAATAAATATTATCAGTGTATGCTTTTACTTTCACCTCCTTCAGATTGAGGGCCTGCAAATGTGTCATCTCATCTCGCATAAAATAGAAATCTCGTACATCTATCTCGCCGGTGACTTTGAGATTTTTCAAACTTTTATAGTCTTTGCCGGCTGCGGTAATGGCATCTTTGAGTGTTCCGGGAGTGGAATTAACGACAATATATTCCTTAGACACAGCATCATGACTTACGAGGTCATTTTCCCAAGGCGTAATGCTTTCACTTATAAGAGTCAAAGTATAATCACCTTTCTGCACTTTCTGGTCAATCTTGATGCAGAAATTGTTCATCTTGCCGGACACATAGCTACATTCTTCATTCTTTGAAAATTTGTAGGACACGCCGTCAAGAGTGATATTGAACATGGTCGTTCCCGACGGGACGGTCTGCGGCACAACGATTGCTCGCCATTCATCTCCGCGCTTCGTCGGGATAATAGAATTGGTACTGACATCGCCTTCAGGTGTAACAGAGCCTGTAGCGAGGTCGATAACTGCATTTTGAATTGTGTTGGTAACCAATACCTGTTTTTCAAGCTCATTCCATTCTCCGGGGTCGAAACCCGAGCCTTCGACGAGGGTAACTCGCGCATTAGCCATTCGGTGTGCAAAAGGAATTCTGATGGCATTCGGCGTCGGTTCGACACCTGCAACCTTACCCCATAAGAAGTCCGAAGCCTCATAATCGCCCATCGTGCCGTCGTCATAAGTTCGCGCCTGATTAGTCAGAACCGTGAATTTATAGTTGTTTACATCAGAAGGCGAGCCGATAGGATAATAACCGAAAACATCTATCCGTGTATGCCTGTCTTTCCAATAGATATTATAAGCGGGTGTCCAGCGAGAAGTCGTTTCATCAAACGTGTGGTGCACGTTGTCAGCGCGGTTTCCCTGATTCTTAAGTGTCCCCGGCTGAGTACCCTCATAATCGACGATATATATGCCGATTTTATCGCCGTCGGCAAAACCGTCGTCATTTGCTCGCGTGACAGCTTCCTGAACAATCTGTCCCTCAATATTAATCACATCCGAAGCATCGGGCTCCTGAACGGGGGCGTCGAAAGCCTCCTCCGAACACGAGGAAAACAATAGCGATGAAAGGATAGCGACCGAAACGAAATATTTCATATTGATTATTATATATGGTGAAAAGGTTTAAAGACTGATATTATTCGGCTGTACCGCCATAATCGACGCCATCATCATACCAAGGTGTTATGGTGACGTTGACTCCACTCGACGTCTTGCTTAACACAATTGTAAATTTATGACTCTTCGCGCTCTCAAATGTGAAACTCTTATTAAGATTGAAGTCGACTCCGTCAACAGTCACTGTAATTAGATTTCCATCCGCAACAGTTTGCGGCACAATAAGAGCCTTATAAGAATCATCGGCAAACAGAGGCAGCACTGACGTAGCTTCTCCGGTAGGTGTAACCGCTCCTGTTGACAGATTGACTGTCGAATTACACTTCACGCCGTTTATCTTCACTGAAATTGCAGATTTAGCCAATGATTCCTTTGTGAAACCGTTACCGGCTTCAAGAGTGATAATCGCGCGGCTCATTACATGACTGGCGGGAATAACGACAGCGGTTTCGGTCGGCGACACATTAACTGACTTGCCGACCATCATATCCGATGCTTTATAAGCGGCTTCGGTTGACTGGTTAGCTTTAACCGCAAAGGGATAAGCAGTTACAGACTGCACGTTAGCGTAAGGATAATAAAGATAGAAGTCGGCATTGGTGGTATTATCTTCCCAATAAACAGGCTTATCCGGCGTCCATTCTCCTGAATATGTGAAACGCATATTGTCGACATGATTACCTGCCGTAACAAGGCTGCCGGGTGTTGTTCCAGAATAATTCACTACGAACAGACCTATGCAATCACCCGTTTCAAAGCCGTAATCGGTGGCACGCGATTCGCTGACAGAGGGATTGATTTTAATTTCTTTAGGTTGCACTACCGGAGGTTTAGGCATTGGTTCATCAGGTCCGTCAGGCTCGACGGTACCCTGAGAACATCCGGCTAAAAAGGCTGAATAGCAAAATACAAATGATAAAACTAAAAAAGGCTTCACAGAATTAAATTTATGATTTGCCACAAAAGTATACAAAAACTTTTGGTGATAAAAAAATTTCTTGGTTCAATTAAGTTCAAAATCCCAACTTTTTTGCAAGTTGCCGCTTTTTTCCTTGAAATCACACCTTATTATATAACAAAATCGGCTGTGCATTTTTTGCACAACCGATTTTGCCGCATTATTGGCGAAAGAGTTTTACCAGATAACGACGCGTTCTGCTTCCGGACGGAACATCTTGTCACCATCCTTGATATTGAACGCCTTGAAGAAGGGAGCGATGTTGCGCAGGGTTACATTCACACGGTTTTTGCCGAGCGAGTGAACGTCGCCTGTAGTGAGCGAACGCATTTCTTCGGGACGGATATTGTTAGCCCAGAGGTTGGCGTAGTTCATATAGAACACCTGCAAGGGATTATAACCGTCAATCTTGGCTTCTTCTGATGTGATGTCTACGCCTTTCTGCTTCTGAGCGTCAAGGAATGCGGTCATGGCGATGCGGAGACCTCCCTGGTCAGCGATATTTTCGCCAAGTGTGTACTGACCGTTGGCGTTGAGACCGGGAAGCACTTCGACAGCATTGAACTGCTCGATAAGACCTTGTGTCATCTTTGCGAACGCCTCGGCGTCTTCTGCTGTCCACCAATTAATCATGTTACCGTCAGCGTCGAAGTTGCGGCCCTGGTCATCGAACCCGTGAGTCATTTCGTGACCGATAACTACGCCGATACCGCCGTAATTTTCAGCGTCGCTTGCTTCGGGGTCAAAGAACGGAGCCTGAAGAATACCTGCGGGGAACACGATTTCGTTTGCCATCGGGTTGTAGTAGGCGTTGATTGTCTGAGGTGTCATGCCCCATTCTGTTTTGTCGACAGGCTTACCCCATTTGGCGAGTTCCTTAGCCTGATGCCACATGCTGACGTTGTGCATGTTTTCGTAATAAGACAGTTCGGGGTCAATTACCATAGTCGAATAATCTTCCCATTTGTCGGGATAGCCGATTTTTACAGTGAAGGCATTGAGTTTCTTGATAGCGTTGAGTTTGGTGTCGTCGCTCATCCATTCGAGATTGATGATGTGCTTGCCGAGAGCACGACGGAGATTTTCGACGAGACCAAGCATATATTCCTTCGAAGATTCGGGGAAATATTTTTCAACATAAAGCTGACCGATTGCTTCGCCAAGCGCACCTTCTGTAGCACCGAGCGCACGTTTCCAACGAGGACGCTGCTGCTGAACACCGCTGACAACTTTGCTGAATTCGAAGTTTGCGTCAGTGAAATCATCACTGAGCTTGCCAGCAGCCTGTGACACATATTTCCATAGATAGTAGTCCTTGATTTCACGGTCGGTGAGTGAAGCCATCAGGTCGATACCCTGCTTAACGGTGTTGGGAGTCATCACGATAACAGATTCGGGAGTCTCAATATCCATCGTCTTGACAAAGTAAGTATCCCAGTCGGTTGCGGGATATGCTTCTTTGAGTTGAGCGATAGTGCGGGGATTGTACATTGCCGGGATGTTGCGGCTCTCCTCGCGTGTCCATGTCGAATCTGCTATAGCGGTCTCTATCTTCATGACGTTCTTGCATATGCGGTTTGCGTCTTTCTTAGAGTAGCCTGCGTTCATCATCTGCTTAACGATAAGTTTCTGATAAGCGTCGCGCACTTTCTTGTTCTCCTTGTCGTTGAGCAGATAGTAGTCACGGTCACCCATGCCGAGACCGGCACCGCCGAGATACATGGCGTATTCATTGCTGTTGGCGAGATCGGGCGAAGGACCGGCGCTGAAGAAGGGGTTACTGTAGTTCTTATGCATCCACAGCAGCAGGTCATACATGCCGTCGTGAGGAGTGGTTTCAATTTTCTTCAGGTCGGCAAGAATGGGTTTCGCACCTTCGCGGTTGCGGCGTACAGAGTCGAGTGCCTGATTATAGATGGTCGAAACCATGAATGCGACTGTTCCGGGCTGAGGATTGGAAGCGGCAAGATTTGTCACGATGTCACGGACACGGTTTTCACTCGAATCGTTGAGGATGTTAAACTGACCGTAACGTGCATGTTCGGCTGTCAGGGGGTTAGCTTCCATCCAGCCTTTGTTGACATGAAGATAGAAATCTTCCGATGCGGGTGTGGCTGGGTCGAAGTAAGCCGGGTTGAGGCTTTTGAGATGTTCCTCCGCGCTGGCTGTAAAGGCAACAGCTGCAAGGACACCGATAAAAAGATATTTTGCTTTCATTATTATATAATGATTTAATTGAATGGATGGCACCCCGCAATGGAGTGCCATCATTTTGATTGATAAGTTTCTTCGCTGGGAAACGATTATTATTTAACCATTTCGAGAATAATATTCTTGACTGAGTCTCCGAGTTTCTTCGCTTCAAAGTCAGTGTGCGCTTCTGCGTAGACGCGGATAATCGGTTCGGTATTTGATTTACGGAGGTGTACCCACGAATCCGCAAAATCAATCTTGACTCCGTCGATATCGGTGATTTTTTCGTCTTTGAAACGTTCTTTGACCGTCTCCATGAGTGCATCGACATTGAGCGATGGTGACAGTTCGACCTTAGTCTTGTAGATTGAATAATAAGGATATTTGCGACGGAGCTCACTCACCTTGCGGTCTGACTTGGCAAGCATGGTGAGGAACAATGCCACGCCAACGAGAGCATCACGACCATAATGAAGCGGAGGATAAATCACACCGCCGTTGCCTTCACCGCCGATGACCGCACCTGTGCGCTTCATTTCTGTGGTGACATTGACTTCGCCGACAGCAGAAGCCGTATATGTGCAACCGTGTTCGAGTGTTATATCATGTAGTGCACGGCTCGAACTCAAGTTGCTCACAGTCGGACCGGGGGTGTGAGAAAGCACATAATCTGCAACTGAAACGAGTGTGTTTTCTTCGCCGAACATACGTCCGTCCTCCATTATTATCGCAAGACGGTCGACATCGGGGTCGACAACAAAGCCTAAATCTGCGTCTGAATCACGCACAAGACGAGAAATATCAGTCAGATTTTCAGGAATTGGCTCGGGCAGATGGGCAAAACGACCGGTCGGCACACAGTTAAGTTCGATAATATTGGTAACGCCAAGCGCTATAAGTAATTCAGGAATTACGACGCCACCTACTGAGTTGACAGCATCGACAGCAACCTTGAAGTTGGCTTTGCGGATAGCTTCAACGTCGACAAGGTCGAGCGCGAGCACCTGTTCGATATGACGGCGGTTATAAGTCGTGTTGATGAATTCACGTCCGAGTTTATCGACTGGAGCGAATGTATAGGAGCGGCTTTCCGCTATCGCAAGCACCTGCGCGCCTTCTTCGGCATTGAGGAACTCACCGTGCTCATTGAGCATTTTCAGAGCGTTCCACTGAGCGGGATTGTGGGATGCAGTAAGTATAAGACCTCCGCATGCTTCCTCTCCGATTACAGCCATTTCGGTTGTCGGGGTAGAAGCCAATCCGATATTGACAACGTCAAAACCCATTGCCATTAGAGTTCCCACTACTATGTCGCATACCATACCGCCGGAAATACGGGCATCGCGACCGACGACCATCAGACGGTTTTTACGGGTTGTGGTTTTCTCTATGAATGCAGCGAACGCTGCTGTAAACTTCACAATATCGATGGGCGTAAGAGCCTCTCCAGGATGGGAACCTATGGTTCCACGTATACCGGAAATCGATTTAATCAGTGTCATAATTCTTATGTGATGACTTTTATGATGGTTGGATGTTTAGCCTTAAATCTGCGGGCGGTAATATCGTATTTTGAAAAGATATGGCACTACCTCAGCCATTTCTGATGTGAAACCGTACTGCGATTTCACGACGATGTTCACCTGACAATCGACAGGGAGAAATGCAAGCGGACGCTGAATCCCCGAACCCCACTGCAACGAACTCTCCAATGAGTAATTGTTATAGCGGAACGATGTGTTTCGCAAACTCATATCATCTTCATTCCCGCCGCCATACTGGAATTCGCCGTCTTTATAAAATGCGAGGTTGTAGCGGGTATAACGGAAATAGATGAGGTCATCGTTTTTAACGCGGTTACCGGGCGTGCCGGGGTCAATCACCTGCATGTAGAGCTCGCCTTCTTCGTCAAGTCGGTAATAAGGAGCGTCCTTTCCGCAAACAAACACTGTGTCGGCAGGTATATCATTGAATACGATATTATCAGCAAGAAAATTATTGACATAGTGGTCTTCGCTTTCGAGAAGTTCGGCATAGGTCTTACCGTCATTGCACGACGACATGCATATCGCTATGACAACGGCAATCGCGGATGAAATTATGTTGTATATCTTCATATCTATGTTGAATAATAATGATTAGTTCTTTGAGTGGTCTATATATTTCTCTTTATTCTGTTTAAGAAGCGAACGGAATAGTTCCGCACATTCGTCGAGCGTACCCTGAAATTCCCCGCCGGCGGCATTGAGATGTCCTCCTCCACCGAAATATTCGTTACACAGTACATTTACAGGGAACTTACCTTTGCTTCGCATCGAGACCTTGACGTAGCCGTCTTCCTCGCGCAAAAAGGCAGAGTAGACTATGCCCGGAACCGCGAGAGGTTTGTTGACAAGCCCTTCGGTATCGCCTTTGACGTAATGGAAACGATTGAGTTCCTCGCGTGTCAGACAAATAAGTGCGGCACCAAAATCATGGAAAATCTCCATTTTTTCAAGAAGCGCATAGCTCGTCAGTCTGAGGCAGCTCTCGCTGACGCGGTTAAGCAGACGATTGTATAACTCAACCTTATCGGCTCCCTTTCTGACCAATTCCGCTTCAATTATATAAGCGTCAGGGTCGTTCGCGTTATAAGCGAAATTGCCCGTATCGGTCATCATGCCCGCAAGCAGACATGTAGCCGCTTTCTTGTCGATGACATTAAATAGCTCAAGACGGCAAAGCACACGGAACAGCAACATGCAGGTCGATGACATTTCCGGATGCGAAATTACAGGGTCTGCGAAATCGCCGGGGGCAAGGTGATGGTCAATCATCACTTTAGCGGCTTTTGACGCCTCGACAAACGGAGCCAGACGGTCGATACGTTTTAGTTCGTTAAAATCAAGGCAGATTATAAGGTCAGCCTTTGCAAAAAGCGATTTTGCAAAATCGGGATAGCGCGAACCTACTATCACATCTTTCGCTCCGGGAAGGAATCTCAGTTGTTCGAGAGGTTGATCCGGCACTATGACAGCGACATCCTTTCCTATAGCTGACAGCACCCTTGATAATGCAAGAGACGAACCCATCGCATCACCGTCGGGCGACAGATGGGTCGTTATAGCAATGCGTCGCGCGCCCTCGATAAGGTGCGCGAGCCGTTTTATTTTCTTTTCGTCCAAGACGCGTGATATCATTGCCTATTGAATTTCATGCAAAGATAGCATGATATTCGGTTTTTTCAGCAAAGATAGACACCGCTTTGTGAAAATTTTATAATTATTTATGAAGTCAACCGCAATCAGTCGGCAATCTCACTCTTAATTTTATCTGTCCAAGCCTTAATTCTTGCATCGGAGAGTTCGGAATGATTGACTTCGTCGAGGACGAGACCGACAAACTCACCGTCGCGTTCTGCCTTTGATGAAGAGTAATCATAGCCGTCGCCATTGAAATGACCAATCATCTCCGCTCCGGTCTCCTTCATCGTGTCATAGATTTCGCCTACGGCATCGCAGAACGTTTCGCTCATCGACTCGTCACCACAGCCGAAAACCGCTATTTTCTTTCCGGCGAGGTCGAGAGACTGCGCTCCTGCTATAAAATCATACCAGTCATTGGCAAGGTCGCCGGCGCCCCATGTGCTTGAGCCGAGAAGCAGCACGTCGTAATTGCCGAGAGTTATCGGAGATACTTTTGCCACGTCATGAACATCAGCGTCTGCAACGCCAAGTTCTTTTGCTATGCGATGGGCGACATCAGCCGTTGTTCCTGTTTCCGAACCGTAAAAAATTCCTATAGTTTTCATAATCGTTCAAATTTGTTGTTTCTGATTCAAAAACGCTTGTCGTCGGACTATTGTTCGGGACAAATCGCGTCACCATGCCGTCATGTTGTTCCGTTTTATAATTCCTGTGAGGTTAAAATACGAAAATCTTCGTTTTTTAAGGCGGGATTCTCCTGTCTTTCGGCATATTTTAATTAACTTTGCACAATCTACAACCGCACAAAATATGATTGAACGCATTGTAATCATCGACAACGTAGACCCCGTGACTTTTTACGGAGTCAATAACAGCAATATGCAGTTGATACGCAATCTCTTTCCGAAACTGCGTATCGCGGCGCGCGGCAATGTGATAAAGGTCATCGGCGAGGACAGCGAGACTGCCGAATTCGAACGTGCGATAAAACGTATCGAAGACTACGTGGAGAAATACAACTCGCTCAACGACGAGACCATCATCGACATCATAAAGGGTAACGGACCTAAAGAGTTGAAACGCGACGATGTCATCATCTACGGTCTGAACGGCAAACCTATATCGGGACGCACTCCCAATCAGCAGAAACTCGTCGAGGAATTCACCCATAACGACCTGACTTTCGCGCTCGGTCCTGCGGGCACCGGTAAAACTTATGTCGCCATCGCGCTTGCCGTAAGGGCTTTGAAAAATCGCGAGGCGCGTAAAATCATTCTCTCGCGTCCGGCAGTCGAGGCAGGCGAAAAACTCGGTTTCCTTCCCGGCGACATGAAAGATAAAATCGACCCGTATCTGCAGCCCCTCTACGACGCCCTCGAGGATATGATACCTCCGATGAAGCTAAAGGAATATATGGAGACCAAGGTCATCCAGATAGCTCCTCTCGCCTTCATGCGAGGCAGGACGCTCAACGACGCTGTGATTGTGCTCGATGAAGCCCAGAATACAACTCCTCACCAGATTAAGATGTTCCTTACTCGTCTGGGCATGAACGCAAAGATGATTATCACGGGGGACGCCACACAGATTGACCTGCCGCGCTCGACGTCGTCGGGTCTAATTCAGGCGATGAAAGTTCTCCGCAATGTCAAGGGCATCGGTCGCGTGGAATTCACCAAGAAAGACATCATCCGACATCAACTGGTGCAACGCATCGTCGAGGCTTACGAGCAATACGACGAAGAGCAGAAAAATGCAGCTCACAGTCACGAGCCCGAACAGCCGAACGAACAGGATTAAAAACCATTCATAATAACGACATAACAAAAAACATTACATAAGCAATGGCTAACACATTAACCCGCACAGACTTCAATTTTCCCGGTCAGACCTCGGTGTATCACGGTAAAGTACGCGATGTCTACACTATCAACGACTCTATAATGGTGATGGTCGCCACTGACCGCATCTCCGCATTCGACGTCATCCTTCCCGAAGGCATCCCCTACAAAGGACAGATGCTCAATCAGATTGCCGCACAATTCCTCGACGCAACGGCAGATGTCGTTCCCAACTGGAAAATCGCGGTGCCCGACCCCATGGTGACGGTAGGTTATAAATGTGAAGGTTTCCGTGTCGAAATGATTATCCGCGGTTACCTCACCGGCAGCGCATGGCGCGAATATGCAGCCGGCGCACGCGAAATCTGCGGTGTGAAACTGCCCGAAGGCATGCGTGAGAACGAACGTTTCCCCGAACCCATCATCACTCCGACCACCAAAGCTGAAGCCGGTCATGATGAAAACATTTCGAAAGAAGAAATCATCGCACAGGGCATCGTCAGCAAGGAAGATTACGAGCAGATGGAGAAATATACCCGCGAACTTTTCGCTATCGGCACACGCATGGCTGCTGAAAAAGGACTGATTCTCGTCGACACCAAATATGAGTTCGGCAAACTCGCCGACAAAGTCATCCTGATTGACGAAATCCACACACCCGACTCATCGCGCTACTTCTACGCCGACGGCTATCAGGAGCGTTTCGAAGCCGGCGAACCTCAGCGTCAGCTGTCCAAAGAATTCGTGCGTCAGTGGCTTATGGACAACGGTTTCATGGGCAAACCCGGTCAGAAGGTGCCTGAAATGACTCCCGAAGTCTGCGAAAAAATCTCCGACCGCTATATCGAGCTCTACGAGCACATCACAGGCAAAACATTCGTCAAAGCTCCCGAAGAACATCTCGCCGACCGCATCGCCCGCAATGTTCTCGACTGTCTCGACCGCCTTAACGGATAAACTTGGAGGTAAAGGCTGAACATATCAAACCTTATGACGAGCAGCGCGCAAAAACCGAGCAGGTGCGCGAGATGTTCGACTCTATCGCACCCGCCTACGACTGGATGAACCGTGCGATGACCTTCGGTGTCGACAAACTCTGGAGACGCCGGGCGGTCAACATAGTCAGCAAAGACAAACCCTCGCGCATCATCGACATCGCCACCGGAACCGGTGACCTTGCCATCGCCATGGCCCGCAAGATGGCCGCCGCCGAGATAACCGGTATTGACCTCTCGGAAGGCATGGTCGAAATCGGCAGACGCAAAGTGGCTGAAGCAGGTCTCTCGGAGAGCGTCAGCCTGACAACGGGCGATTGTCTCGCGATGCCGTTTGAGGAGGGGTCAGCCGATGCAATCACTGTCGCTTACGGCGTCCGCAACTTCGAGCATCTTGACCGCGGTTATTCCGAAATGCTGCGTGTGCTTCGACCGGGGGGGCTGCTGTGCGTCGTCGAGCTGTCGACACCCGTCAATCCGCTCGTCAAACCGTTCTATCAACTTTACACCAAAGGAATCATCCCCGTGGTGGGACGGATGGTGTCGAAAGACAGCCGCGCATACTCCTATCTTCCCGAAAGCATTGCAGCCGTTCCGCAGGGCGACGACATGCTGCGTCTCATAAGCGACGCGGGGTTCACCGACGCATCATTCCGCAGGCTGACCTTCGGCGTCTGCACCATATACACCGCCCGACGCCCGAGCTGACGGCACCGATAACAAAACACGTTTCAACAAATCAATCTCATGTATCCAAAATTTATCGCCGCCATCATCCTGGGTCTATCTTTTATCTCAGCACCCGACTCCAATGCTCAGGCCCGCTTCCGCAGTTCGGCAACTACGCCCGACGAAACAGACGTCGTTGAATCTTTTTTCGAAGAATTTGAAGAGAACCTCAACGACAGCACGATTTTCGCGCCTGACGGACGTCGGTGGGATGAGATTCCCGCACATGAAGCAGTCGGTTTCGCGCTCGATACGATTGTGGAGCTTCCCGAGCTGCCGCCCTACTTCTTCATGCCGGCAGTCTACGACCACTTCGTCTCTATCGACACCCTGCGCTTCAACGAGCCCATGTTCTCCGGGCGTTCCGACCTTCGCTGGATTGAAGAAAAGCGCGCCACCGACCGTCGCATGGAGCAGATGAAATACAGCTTCTTTTTCGAAAACCCTCAGCTCGTCAGATATAACGTCGCCATGCTTCCGCAGGCACCGAAATTCTATCAGACCGAAATCAATCCTGTCGACCATACCATCCAGATTAAGGAAATCATAACAGGTCCGACCGATCAGACTACTCTCGTTGCCGAAGAGGTGAAGAAACGTCACTGGATAAGAAATTTCACCGCATCGCTTCAGTTCTCCCAGGCTTATGTGTCTCCCAACTGGTATCAGGGCGGTAACAACAACCTCAACGTGCTCGGTCAGCTATATTATAATGTGAAACTCAATCAGGAGTATCATCCCAAACTTCTCTTCGACTTCACCGCACAATATAAACTCGGCATGAACTCCGCGCCCGACGACTCACTGCGCAACTACAGTATCTCAGATGACCTCCTGCAGCTCAACACAACCCTCGGTCTGAAGGCAGCCAAACGATGGTACTACTCTTTCACCGGTCAGTTCAAGACCCAGCTGCTCAACTCTTACACGAGCAACACCCGCAATCTGCGTTCGGCTCTTCTGTCGCCGGGTGAACTCACCGCCGGTGTCGGTATGACCTACAACTACGCTAACACAAAGAAAACATTCACATTCGACGCCTCGCTGGCTCCCGTGTCTTACAACCTGAAGATTTGTATAAACAGCAAGCTCGACGAAACAGCCTACGGCATTCATGAAGGCAACAAGACGATAAGCAAATACGGTTCGTCAGCCGAGCTGAAGCTGTTCTGGCAGATGGCATCGAACATTTCACTGCGTTCGC
This sequence comes from uncultured Bacteroidales bacterium, assembly GCA_947175535.1. GTDB lineage: Bacteria > Bacteroidota > Bacteroidia > Bacteroidales > Muribaculaceae > CAG-873. The sequence continues at coordinate 2,641 of CAMWNF010000015.1, read as the reverse complement.
GCTTCTTCACTTTCTCTGACTACAGTGTGCTGCAGGCTGACTGGGAGAACACAATTCAGTTTGAAATCAACCGCTTCCTGACCACCCAGATTTATGCTCATCTCCGCTATGACAGTCAGGGTGTGAGAGCCGAAAATTCAAATTGGAAAAAACTCCAGCTCAAGGAAATCCTGTCAATCGGCTTTGCATATAAGTTCAGTTCACTGTAAGGGATGCTGCGGGTGAGGATATCGAAAAGCGCTCTGATTTTCGCTTTCGTGATGCTGTCGGCGGCGGATATCCGCGGTGCCGAGCCGATGACGCAGAGAGCAGCCCGTGAAATCATCGATTCGAGGGGAGCCGACCCACTCGGGGGCATCTGGCGGATGGGACCCGACGGAGCCACTATCGCCATCCTGCCTGTGGCAGCTTCGCAGGGTCGTTTCGAAATCTATCTCCTCGACTCGCCCGACATGTCGGTCATTCCCGGGGGTAAAATCGGCAGTGCGGTGTCGACCGGGGTCAACGGAACCTACGACGCCGAGTTTGCCGGAGCAGGAAAGCTGACTGCCAAACGTCAGCGGTTCATCATCACTCTGTCGGCTGACGGAAATCTGAATTTCAGGTCATATAAGAAAGGTAAAAAGATTTCGCTCGGTCGCTGGCTGCCTTATCTCTACCGCGTATCGGTCTCCGACTACAACACCCGCCCGACATCGGTCGACGGAGCAATCCGTGTCTATCCGCGGGGCAATTATTCCGGACCGACATTGTTATGAAAGGCGGCGTCTTATTATGCATAGTGTTTGCAACGGCGGCATTCACATCCTTGACTGTGTCGGGGCAGCGCACCACGCGTTCACGGCTCAAAAGCGCACCTCAATCTGAAACGGTCACCGCCAAAGCCGACTTCGACACTGTCGCCACAGCGGCTGACTCACTGCTGTTCACGTTTTCAGGCTACGAGAAGACGTTGCGGTCGGCGAAAGAGACTTTTTTCGTCACAAACCGGTCGGACAGCACGGTCGACCGTCTCGAAGTGGCGATTACATATAAGGACATGAAGGGACGTGTGCTCGACAGGCGTCAGGTCGGCATCGACCTCGAAGTGCCTGCGGGAGAGACCCGGCGCGCCGACATCAGGTCGTGGGACCGCCAGAACGTGTTCTACTATCATCTTTCGCCGATGCCGAGGTCGTCGCATGCCACACCTTACAGAGTGAGCATAGTTCTCGTCGCGGGGTTGCGCCGACGCTGATTTTACGGCGTTTTTTTGTAACTTTGCACCGGAAACCAATCACAGCGAACAAAAATGAAAATCGGAATTATCGCGGCAATGTCGAAAGAACTCGCGTTGCTGCTGCCCATGATAGAAGACCGCTCGACTGTCAGAGCCAACGGCATGACATTTCACACAGGGCGCATCGGTCGTCACGAGATTATCGCCAGCGAATGCGGCATCGGGAAGGTCAACGCCGCCATCGGCACACTGACACTCATCGACTGCTTTCATCCCGAGATGGTGATTAACACGGGGGTCGCGGGCGGCGCGGGAGCGTCGATACTCGACGTCGTCGTTGCCGACGGTATCGCCTATCATGACGTGTGGTGCGGTCCCGGCACAAAGGCGGGTCAGGCAGCAGGCTGTCCGGAGGTCTTCACGTGTCCGTTGCCGTCGGATTTCTTCGAAGGTCTGGACGTGAAGCGTGGTCTCATCGCGTCGGGCGACATCTTCGTTAGCCGTGCGGAAGAGGTCAGCCACATCAAATCAATCTTTCCAGACGCGGTCGCCGTCGACATGGAGTCGGCAGCCATCGCCCATGTGTGCCATCTCAAGAATGTGCCTTTCGTGTGTATCCGCGTCATCAGCGACACTCCGGGGAGCGCCGACAATATCGCCCAGTATGAAAACTTCTGGACTGACGCACCAGAACACACCTTCGCGACTCTCACAGCCATACTCGAACGACTCTGATGAAGGACCTCACCGCTCAGAAGGGACGTTATTACATCGAAGACCTTGTCGCGCAGGGGGAGCATGAGCAGCAGGATTTCAAATTCATGATTTCCGATGCCCGCAAAATCGCACGCTCAATCTCGGCATTCGCCAACCGCGGCGGTGGCAGGCTCCTGATAGGCGTCAAAGACAACGGCACGCTCGCCGGGGTGCGCAACGAAGAGGACATCTATGTCGTCGAACAGGCAGCGGCAAGCTACTGCCGACCGGCGCAGCACGTCGAGTTCACGGCGTTCAATGTCGGGGGTGGCACTCTTATCATCCGGGCAGCCATCGCGGCAGCTACGAGCCGCCCGGTGTTCGCGATGGATACGGACCGTCGTTGGAAAGTCTACTACCGCGTCGCTGACGAAAACATTGTCGCACACCCATTGATGGTGAAGGCGTGGCAGCTTCGAGAAGCCGAGGCAGGTGAAGCGTCGCTGTTCAGTCTCAGCAGCGTGGAGAGCCGTCTGCTGGGCTATCTCGACGCGTGCGAGTCACCGGTGACACCGCGGGACATCGCGCTTACGCTGCACATTACCGGGGAGTCAGCCGACGAGCTGATAGTAAGGCTCGCCTCAATGGGCATAATCGAATTCGTCTACTCGGGGAAGAGTGAGTTTCGAATAAGGCGGACACATTGATGTTGTCTGAGGACGAGTC
>CAMWNF010000014.1 GCA_947175535.1 uncultured Bacteroidales bacterium | reverse complement strand
ATATAATATATATATTTTAAATTATCTCAAAAATATTTTAGATTGGTATTGGAGGTAATAAATTATGGAAAAAGAAAGAAGAAAATATTTATTAAATAAAGGAGATAAAAATAAACATTCACATTTAATTATTGTTATTGATCGAACTGAATTAATTCCAGACGAAATTATAAAATATGTAGAAAGAAATGAAAATATAAAAGATATTTTATTTGTGTATATGCAATTTGTATTGTATATTTGCGGTGATATTCACCTAAAATAAACTTTTGATATGAAAAACCAACTTACTACATCCCGTGATTTTTTCCGCGCTATTAAAAACACAGTTTTTTTGTATGAAAACAAATGGAGAGAACACACGACAATGTTATTGCATGGCTCTCGTGAAGTTGATAAAACAGCTAAAGCCATCGAAATAGTCTCTAAACTTAGCTCGCAGGCTGTCTATATCAATACATCGAACGCTATTGATGCCCATGTCGATAAACTTCAAAGTCTCGATAACCTCTTTGTCCTGACTCCTGAGTATGAATCTCCCGACGACATGACAGACTACGCCGACCTGGTAATCGGTGCTATTGAAGAAGTGATGGCAAAAACGGAAATACGCACATTCATAATCGATTCTGTTTCGCGCATCGCTGCCTTATCGTTTGGCAAAAACGCATCTCCGGCTTATGTAATGAAACGGCTTGTCGCTTTGCAACTTCGTTGCAAGCTCACTTTCCTCGTGATTTCTCATGACTCGACCAAAGCCGTTGACCGGGCTCTTCTCAATCTCGCTGATTCCGAATTGACCCTCACCGACGATGACGTTGCTCCCGTCAATACTGTTGAGCCGCTTGCAGCTGACTTGCCACCCGCCTCTGATGAAGCAGACCATTCCCCGCAGACGTTGCAAATTCAAAAGCAACTTTCGCGTCGAGAGCGCCGCAGACTGCAACGTCAGGGTCACATGCACGCTGATGTCTGACTATAGCTCCTCGTCAGTTTCAATGCCCGGATGTGCATTTCTGCGGGCTTCCTCGAATTTGGCTTTCATCGTAGGATTGCCGCGCGTCAGTTTCTTGATGGTCAGTGCGTCTGCCTTGTCATTTGCCAGACGCAGATTGTTTTCAGAGCTTAACAGCGCATCCTTGATTTTTTGCAGACTCGCTATTGATTTATCGATGCCTTCTATCGCCGAGCGGAATTTTTCACTTGCCAGACGGTAGTTGCGTCCGAAACCTTCGCGGAATGCATTAAGCTGCTGTTCGAAGTTCGTGACGTCGATGCTCTGTTGACGGGCTCTTTCGAGTTGCATCTTGTAGTCTACGCTCTTTTTCGAAGCCTGCGAGAGCATCGAGATAACAGCCATGAAGAATTGCGGACGTATCACGAACATTTTCGGATAGCGGTAAGACACATCTACTATGCCCTCATTGTAAAACTCATTGTCTGCCTCAAGAAGAGACACGAGCACAGCGTATTCACATCCTTTCTGAGTGCGGTCTTTGTCGAGTTTTGCAAAGAAATCCTCGTTGTGGTGTTTGGTGGCGGTGGTGTCGTTCTCGTTCTTCATCTCGAACATTATGGAGATATATTCGACACCGTCGATATAGTCGCGGAATATGAAATCGCCTTTCGATCCGTCGCTTGCATCATTGTCCTTGTCAAAATATGCGTTGGGATACATCATTGCCCTCACGCGGTTGAATTCGTTCTGACAGTGTTTCTCAAGCGACTCCCCGACCATTTTTGTCGACAGACGGGCTTTCATGTCTTTGTAATAGTCTATTTGTTCCTGCTTCTGCTTCAGTTCGAGCGAGTGCTGGGCTTTCAGACTGTTCTCGCGTTCGATGGCTTTGTTGCGTTCATTGACTGCCGATGTTCGCAGTTCGGCTATTTCGTTGTCCTTCTTTCGCAACTGTTCGGCTGCCTCGTTTTCTCTCTTACGGAGGCGTTCGGCGTTTGCCTGACGCTCCTCGAGCAGTGCGATTTTGCGGGCATTATCGTTCTGGGCGATTTCTGAGCGCAGTTTTTCAATCTCCGTGTCACGGGCGGCTAATTTCTTGTCATACTCCGCTTCTTTCTCGCGTGCTATGGTTTCAAGACTCAGACGTGCGAGTTCAAGCTCCCTATCTCTTTTGGCTATGGTGAGTTCCTTATCGTTCAGTTGTTTGGAGAAGTTATTCTCGACTTCTTTTGTCCGGCTCTCGACTTCCAGTTTCATTCGCTCGCGCAGTTCGTCCATGCGTCGTCTTACTTCATCTTCAAAGGCGGCGTTGCGCACCTGATTTGCGAGTGATTCGAACAGGTCTTCATCGACCTGAAACACATGCTGGCAGTTGGGACATTTCAGTTCTTTCATGACTCGGTTGTATGTTTTTTTACAAAGTTAGTAATAATATTCAGTTCAGCAATCTGATGATGGTATGGTTTGCACGGTCGACCGCACTCGTGTCGAGCGATGCAAGATAGATGCGCGTGGTTGATTCCGAGCGGTGACCCATCCCCTCGCTAATGATTGTAAGGGGTATTCCTTGGGCTTTGGCGACAGATGCCCACGAATGGCGCGCACAATATAGGGTCAGAGGTTCTTTCAAACCTATCATCTGAGCTATTGTTTTCAGACTGCGGTTGATGTTGTAGCTCGCGTTGCGGTAGGCATTACGGTTGTCTCCGTTGTCATTTGTGAAGATGGGCAGCAGAAACGGATTGCTTGACGACGTGTAGCGTCGCGTCAGCTTTTCCATCTCGCATGTCCATCTGACGGTCAGCAGTTGTCCGGTTTTCCTTCTGCGGTAATAGATTATATCGTCGTGCATATCTGATTTTCTCAGGTATGCCATATCGATGAACGACATGCCGCGAAGATAAAAACTTAGCAGAAATATATCGCGCGCATATTCGAGTGAAGGGTGGTTTGAGAGATTAAGTTCCTTGATTGTCTTGATTGTGGAGAGGGGAAGGGCTCTTTTTACGGTTGAATCAACACCGGTGTAGACTCTCTTGAACGGTGTGGTCTGTTCTGTGATTTGTTCGTCGACCGCCCGGTTATAGATTGCTCTCAGAATCCGCATATAGAATGATATTGAGTTTGGTATCAGTCCGCGCCGGATTAGGAAAGCTTCGTAGTCCTCGACTGTTTCCGATGTCAGTAGTCTTAGATGAATATCCTTCCCGTGTCTGAATTTCATAAAGCTGTTGAGAGCTGCGCGATAGGTTTCGGCTGTTCTTGTCTTGCCTCGTTTTTTCAATGATTTGATGATGCGTTCGGTGTATCTTTTTAGTGTGAAATCGCCAAGATAGTGTTCGAATTCGGCTGCAATATCCGTTACCATGTAACTTTTACGATGTATCTCCAGTTCGGATATGATTGAGTTGATTCTTTCGATATCGCCCTGCACGATTTTGCGTATTTGTTTTGGCAGAAGATTGATAGGGTTGAGTCTACCGTTATGTTCGGTACAAGGAATTATAACATCGCTCTTGATTAGAACACTGTTGCGTTGATGTGTGATTTTGTAGACAATTATTTCTTTTTTCGCTTCGTTACCAAGCGGAGTGAAGGAGATGTGAACAGAGGCCATAAGTAACTTTTTTTGCCCAAAAGTTACTACAAATTTTGCTTAGAACGCTTATTCAGGCAGCTCCATATTGCGCTTCAGAAAGGCTCTGAAATGTCGGCTGCGGTCATTTCTCTCGGCGACACATTTTTCAATCTCGCGCATCGTGCTGTCGAATATTAGATTACGGTCAGCGTAGGCTATCGTATCGTTGAGCAGTTTCAGAGTGCCGTTGATAAGTGTGTCCGAAAAATTTTTTATCCGTTCCTGCTCGATAAGCATATTGATTGTTGCTATACGCAGGTCACGGACTCTGTCTATACCAGGATTAAACGACTCGAAATCTTTTATCGACTTACGTATCCTCGAGATGCGTGCTGTCGAATGGCGGTATTTACCCCTGCCGATTTCCTTCGTCAGTTCGCGCAGAAATTTTTCATAGAGTTTGTCGACATCTGGCATGGCGAAAAAGTCGAAATAATCTTTTATCGATTTTTTCGACGAATAGGCGGTCAGCACGACATCGATTATCTGTTCACGTGTGAGCGACTCAAGTTCCTTTTTAAGCGCGGTTTTCGACATACTGTTTTTAACGCACGAAATTTGGAAATATTGTGAAAAAGTTTTTACCTTTGTGAACAATTCCCAATCTATAAAAATTTAAGTAACTGACATGAAAAAATTTTCTCTGGCGTTCGCGCTACTTATGTCCATTGGACTGACGTCTTTTGACGTGCCCGCAAAAACGGTTGTCGATTTTCCTTATTACAAGTTTAACTCCACACAAATGCTTGACATCCGTCGTGTTGAAACTGACGATGATTCGGTCACAGTGTATGCCGATTTGTATTCCCGACCTGATGAATGGGTAAGGATTGCATCCGGAGCATATATTAAAGGTAATAAGAGTGAAAAAGTTTTACCTCTCGCCGCAATTGAGGGTATCGAACTTGACAAAGAGGTATATCCCGGAAAACCCGGTAGAATACCATTCATTATGAAATTCGGCGCACTCGCTCCCGAAGACGATAGTTTTGATTTTATAGAGGGTGACGACCCGGGCGCGTTTATTGTAAAAGAAATATGCATTGACATGCCTTTGACTGCAGGGGATGTGATATGTCATCTTGAAGGAACGGTTGATGATCCCTCACTTTCGCGTATGATAGTCACTGAAGCAGATGAGGACTTCCGCACTGTCAGCCACTTCGTTTCTATACCTGTCACTGACGGTCACTTCTCTTATGATTTCTATGCAGATAAAGATACCTATTATAGTCTTTACCCTTATCATCAGTTTATTGATGGAGCATGGAGCGTGTATAATTTCTTTGCTTACGACGGCACGGTTAATTTTCATGTGGCCGATGTTCCGCGTCCACGAGTATTAAGCGATAATCCCGCTCAGAAAATTCAGGCAGCCTCGGAAGCACGTCGTCAGGAGGTATATAATTATCTTGACTCAGTCGAAAAGAGTATAGGCAAGGAAAATATGTTGTCTCCTGAAGGTCGTGAACTTCGTAAGCAAATCGGGGAATCCGAAGGCGATGAGCGCAGGGCGTTAATTGATAAATTTAGAAATGGCGATTATTATTCTGACGCATATAAAGCCTATCGCGCCTTAGGGGATAGTCTTCGTAATGTTATGGTGGATGAAGAACTCGCTTCATTTGCCGCTCAGCCTTCTCTATACGCATTGATTCGTACCTATGAGAATCTTTCTAAATATGTTCCCGAAGAATCGAGAGCTAAATATGGTCGCCTTTATGATTCTCTTCTCGCCGATTACCGTCCTGATTATTACATGCACGAGAAGATCCGCCGACGTCTCCGTTCTGAGCTCCTCGATGCGGGTAAACCCTATATCGATTATGAAATCACCGCAGCTGACGGTAATAAGGTGAAGTATTCAGAGCTCGCCGATGGAAAAGTAACGCTGGTTGATCTCTGGGCATCGTGGTGCGGACCGTGCCGACGTCTGTCTATGTCATATATTCCGGTTTATGAGAAGTTTAAGGACGATGGCCTGAATGTCATTTCTATCGCTCGCGAATCTGATGCTGCGTCTATGGCGAAGGCTGTCGTAGCCGACGGATATCCCTGGCAGACTTATCTGGAGCTTAATGATGAGAATAAGATATGGGAGAAACACGGAGCCCACAACTCAGGCGGTACATCATTTCTTATCGGTAAAGACGGCACGATCCTCCTCGTCCATCCTTCTGCCGAAGAAGTCGATGCATTGCTGACAAAAATGAAAGCTGAGAACAAACTCTGATCTCTCAAAATTTTACTATATAGTGGCAAACCCTCCAATACACTCGTTTTTGGAGGGTTTGTGTATATATATATACCGGGAAAATTCCTATCTTTGCCAATAATAATTCAATGTTATTAATTCAATGTTATTTACAATATCATGAAACTGTCTGCCTTTCTATTATTGCTCTTCATCTCTCTCGGTTTGATGCCCCTTGATGTGCTCGCAAAAACGTCTGTCGATTTCCCTTACTACGACTTAAACAACAGCAAGGCGCTCGACATCCGTCGTGTTGAAACCGACGGCGACAGCGTTACGATATATGCAGACCTCTATTCCCGTCCCGATGCATGGGTAAAAATAGCTTCGACTTCATATATTAAAGGCAATCGAAGCGGCAAAATCATTCCGATAGTCGCCTGCGAGGGGTTGGTACTTGACGAGGAGACATATCCCGGTGAGTCCGGCCGGATTCCCTTCGTGATGAAGTTCGGCGCACTCGCTCCCGAAGACGACAGTTTTGATTTTGCCGAAGCCGATGAGCCGGGTGCATTTAGAGTCAATGGCATAAGCCTTGATATGCCTTTAAGTTATGGCAATATTACTTGCCATCTTGAGGGAGACGTGACTGATCCGAAGATCGGCCGCCTTATAGTCATAGAAAGTTCGGAAGACTTACGTACAGTCGACAAATTTGTCTCTATTCCGGTTGAAAACGGCAAATTTTCCTACGACTTCAATGCCGACAAAGATGGATATTATGAAGTATTCCCATATAATGAGTATCTTAAAGGCGCATGGAGACACGGCCGTTTTTTTGCTTATGACGGCACTGTCCACTTTAATATTCCCGATAGAGATGAACCTATTGAAGTGACAAGTACTCAGCCCGATCAGCTGATTGCTGCGTCTCATATCGCGTTAATCCAACCATATTACAATTTAGTAAATGAAAAGTTCAAAACCGTTGGAAAAGATAATATTTATACCAAAGAGGGCTATGAGCTAATTGAAAAAATGGATACTGTCCAAGGCGATGAACGTCAGGCTATGATGAAGCGATTGCAAGATGGTGAATTCTATTCACCGGAATATAAAGCATGTCGCGAATTTAGTGATAGCATCTTAAAAGTGGTGTCAAAACTGGAGTTGCAATTTTTATCTGAAAATCCGTCATTATACTCCCTCGTTGATATTTACGCGACACTCCAGTCCACACGTGATGATGAGGATAAAATAATGAAATATAATGAATTGTATGACAGTGTTTTGGTTGGCTATCGCCCTGACTATTATTATCATGATAAGATAAAAGCGTTGCGTTATGCAAAGCGGCTCAAGCCCGGTAAAAAATATATCGACTACAATGTGACTCTCGATAATGGCGAGAAAGTACCATTCTCTCAACTCGCCGACGGAAAAGTTACGCTTGTTGATTTATGGGCTTCGTGGTGCGGTCCGTGTCGTCGACTCTCAATCAGCTATATTCCGGTTTATGAAAAATACAAAGACGACGGTTTCAATGTAGTTAGTATCGCCTGTGAAAAAGACGCCAGAGATATGAAATTAGCTGTCGAGCAAGATGCTTACCCTTGGAAATCATATCTTGAACTCAACAACGAGAATAACATCTGGATGCTCAATGGAGTACCTAATGCCGGTGGAACAACGTTCTTACTCGACAAAGACGGCACCATCATCTTCGCCCATCCCACCGCCGAACAACTCGACCAAATCCTCTCCTTCCTCAAACAACAAGGCAAACTCTAAATTCCGTAATAGTCTATAAGTTTCTTTGTATTAGCCGTTTCGATAGTTTGGATAATAATGTTGACATCGATGAAAAGGCGTAAAATCATTCTTTGGTGCGTTGTAATAATAGGTATAATTCTTGCCCTAATAGCAATGTGTGATTTTATTGTGTCGAGTAGTGCGGCTGGAAAAACATATGATAATGTGGATGATATTCCTCATCGCAAAATTGGTTTGATTCTCGGAACATCTCCTTTTTCAATATGGAACGGGCGGAAGAACTATTATTTTGATTATCGAATAAAAGCTGGAGCGGAACTTTATAATACTGGAAAGATTGACTGGCTAATAGTAAGTGGAGGTGATTATCGGAATACCGGAAAAGGGTACGATGAACCTGTTGCTATGCGAGATTCCTTAATGAAGCAGGGCGTTGACTCAACTCGTATTATTCTTGATTATGATGGGACGCGTACTATTAATTCAATAGCAAAAATCCGTGATGTTTATTGCCAGGATTCAATTACCCTTATTTCTCAAAAATATCACAACGAGAGGGCTTTGTATCAAGCAAAACATCTGGGAATTGATGCAATAGGCTTTAACGCCAAGACTCCGGCACGACGTTCTTCATTGTTGCGTAATCGTGGCAGGGAAGTGTTAGCCCGCGTGAAATTATTTATAGACTTAGCTCGCGGGATTAATCCGGAATTTAAGGAAACAGAAGAAGATGATTTATCAATAAATCAAAATCAGTAACAATACGCAATTCACGAATCAATATCCCATCATTTCGGAGAGTTTTTGGACGGGTGGACCCATTGTGGGATTGTGGTTGCCCCATGAACGGTTGCCGACGTTGGATTTCAGGACATTATAGAGGATGCCTCCGACGTCGACGCCGATTGCCGCTTTCTCCGACAGTTTGAAATATGGTTTTACTATCGGCTGGGCTTCCCATTTGTTACTCATTAGCGAACGATAGCTTTGCGCACCGACCTGCACTCCGAAGCGGCTCGAAATAGAGAAGTCCAGATAGCCCCCGAAATTAGGCACGCTGACATACCCCGCCATAGCAGGATTCATAAACATCACAGGCGAAAAATATGAAGCGAACACAGTCGCGCTGACTCGGTCGTTGAAACGGTAAGTCGCTTCCGCCCCGAAGCCGTAAGAAGTTTTTAAGCCGTTGAAGTAGCCGTATTTATTTGCGCTGCCGAATAAATTGAACGAAAACTTGCCGAAGGTCTGTTCGAAGTTTATCGAGCCGGATTCTATCGCCATAAGTCCGGGCATTGACTGAATGCCGCCTGTGAGATATATCCTTCCGCCATTCCATGACGAGACTGTCGCGCGGCTCAGATACATATCCGACGTGAATTTCGGCAAGTTAAGTTCAATGTCCTTCGTCATCTTGCCTTCAGCCGGTTTATATCCTCCTACATTTGAATATCTGACCTCAGTATTAAGCTTCAGCTCATGCGGACGCGCGGTTAGGCTGTCGATATCGAACTGACGATAATCGACAATCGTGTCAGTCACATTATCCTGAGACAATGCAGCTAACGGAAACAAGATAAGAGACAGGAATAAATATACAGTTTTCATTGATTGCAGACGACTTGATTATCCATCCGCAAATATAATACAATTTCTTGTTCTCCGGATAAAAAGATTAATATTAATTTTTAAGACATGCTAAAGGAATTACATGAACTCCGTCCGGGCGGGTGTATGCCATTGGTCCAGCAGTAATAACCATAAGCAAATCAGGCTCACGCAAGAGGATTTGTTTCTCTTTTTTATTATAATCTCTGACAAGTTTTTTTATTTCTAATAAATGTTTTGCTCCTTTCTCTATTTCATCACTTCCAAGTTTAAATTCAAGAAGTGCATATCTTCCATCCGAAAGGTGTAATACTGCATCTGCTTCAAGATCATACCTATCATGATAGTATGAAATTTTTCCACCGAGTGCCTGTGAGTAAACTCTAATATCCCTCATACACATACATTCAAACAGAAATCCAAAAGTTTTCAAATCTATTTCCAGCATTTCAGGTGATAATCCAAGTGCAGCTATGGGAATAGAGGGGTCTATGAAGCCCCTTTTTTTACCTTTTCTTATTGATGTTGCGGATCTAACCGCCGGATACCATGCGTCTATGTCTTGTATTATGAACAGTTTTGTTAAAGCACTAACATAATCATCAAATGTATTTTGTGAGCATGTTTCCATTATAGCTGCCACATCTTTTATCATTGATGTTTTTTTCGCAAGTGTTGAAATATTCCGAGAGTAGGAGCGAAGAATTGCTTCTGTAAGAAGAGGATCTCTCTTTACATTATCAATCCTTGAGATGTCTTCATTTAATACACCATCCAGATATACCTGTGCAACGCTAAGTTGTGCACTTTTGTTATTTGGAATAAGAGACGCAGGCCAACCGCCTCGACAAGCTGCAAAAATTATGTCATTTACAGTCATTTTTGAAATTTCGCCACCTAATATGTATTGCTTGTCATCAAAAAGCTGTTTTAACGAGACTTCTCCCGTTGACTCTTTTGATTCAAATAGACTCATCGGTTGCATCCTAATGCGTGCTATTCTACCTGTTCCGCTATGATGAATTTTTTCCTTGTTAACTGCATTACTCCCCGTCAAAATAAATTGACCATTCTTCTGCCTATCATCAACTGCAACTCTTACCGCATCCCATAAATTCGGTGCGTCTTGCCACTCATCAATTAATTTTGGTGTTTCACCTTTTAAGAGATTCGATGGTCGGGTATTTGCTGTGGCTAAATACGCATCTCGCATATCAGGGTCTTGTAAGCGAATAACGCTCTTAGACTGTTGCAATGCAGTAGTAGTCTTACCACACCATTTAGGTCCTTCAATGAGGACTGCTCCGAAAGCGTTAAGTCTGTCTGTTAATATTTTGTCGGCTATTCTTGGTAGGTATTTCATTTTTTTATTTTTTGCAAATATAGTCATTCTATGAATTTTAAACAATTAATTGAATAAATTTGCTGTGTTTTACTGAATGTTTTTGCGGCATTTTGGTGCGTATATTTGAGTTTGTTTATGGAGGAATTTTGTGGCAAAAGTCTTGTAATAAATTTATTGACATGACTTAACATGTTTGACACAGAGCTATTTAATATCAGGATAAAAAAAGATGGTGTGCCATGACTGACACACCATCATGTAGAGGTATTTTTCTGAAAATATTATTCGGCGGTTTCGGGGGCGGGTTTGAGCCATTTGTCGAACCAGCGGAAGAACAGACGCTGCCACATGATAGCGTTCTGCGGTTTCAGTATCCAGTGGTTTTCGTCGGGATAGATTACCATTTCCGCAGGGATGCCGCGCAGTTTGGCAGCGTTAAATGCAGCCATGCCCTGAGAAGCAAGAATGCGGTAGTCATATTCGCCGTGGCTTATCATGATGGGGGTGTCCCATTTGTCAACGAAGCGGTGGGGCGAGTTGGCGAATGTGCGCTGAGCCGCAGCATTGTCTTTCTCCCAGAAAGCACCACCCATATCCCAGTTGGCGAACCACATTTCTTCTGTTTCGAGGTATTGGGCTTCCATGTTGAAGATGCCGGCATGGGCAAGAAGCGCGGCGAAGCGATGCTCGTGGTTACCTGCGAGCCAATAGATTGAGAAGCCGCCGTAGCTTGCGCCGGTCGCACCGATGTGCTCACCGTCAATCCAGGGCTCCTGCTTCATATAATCGACAGCCGAGAGATAATCTTTCATGTTCTGACCGGGATAGTCTTTCGAAATCTGTTCGAGCCATTCCTGACCGAAGCCGGGCAGACCGCGACGGTTGGGAGCAATCATCACATAACCGTTAGATGCCATGAGAGCGAAGTTCCAGCGATAGCTCCAGAACTGGCTGACTGCCTGCTGCGGACCGCCCTGACAGTAGAGGATTGCGGGATATTTCTTGGTGTTGTCGAAATTCGGGGGAAGAATAACCCATGTAAGCATTTCTTTGCCATCGGTAGTCGGGACCATACGTTTTTCAACCGTCGGCATAGTCAGCTGCTTGAACAGGTCGCCGTTGACATCGGTGATGGCAATGGCGTCAGAGCCGTCGCGAGTCACTTTGTAGACTTCGTTGGGGCGTATCATCGAATGACGCATGGTCACAACAGCGTCGTCTCCGAGAACTGCGAGGCTTGTGTAATCGCCGAATTCTTCATTAACAGTCGTTACAGCCTTGCTTTCAACATCGATAGAGAAGATAGGGGCTGTTCCCTGATGAGCTGCGATAAACCAGAGCGATTTGCCGTCGGGAGCCCATGCAAACTCGTCGATGGTGTAATCCCAGTCTGCCGTCAGGTCAGTCTTTTCTGATGTCGCCAAGTCGAGGATAAAGAGACGGTTTTTATCTGACTCATAGCCGTCATGCTCCATACTGAGCCATGCGAGGTGTGTACCGTCGGGCGAGAATGCCGGCATCGTGTCGTAGCCCATCATGCCTTCTGTGAGATTGCGGGTTTCTTTAGTGGCGACGTCGTATGCATAAAGGTCGCTGTTGGTTGATATAGAATAATCTACGCCTGTCTTTTTGCGCGAAACATAGACGAGTGTCTTACTGTCGGGCGACCATGCGAATGATTCAACTCCGCCGAAAGGTTTCATCGGAGCTTCGAAGGGTTCGTCAGACATGATATCTTCTACATTTGTGACAGCCGAGCCGTCGAAATCGGCGATGAAGGGGTGGGGTATTTCAGTCACCCATTCGTCCCAATGCTTATACATCAGGTCGTCGATTACGCGACCTGTCGCTTTGGGGAGGTCGGGGTAGATGTCCTGTGCGTTGCGCGAATATTTCACGTTGCCTATCATTACGACTTTCTTTTCATCGGGCGAGAATTTGAAACCCGAGATGCCGCCTTCGACGTCGCTGACCGCTGCACGGTTAGAGCCATCGGCATTCATGACCCAGAGCTGAGGCTTGCCGTCGACCGGATACATGAACGCGATGCGCTTGCCGCCGTCAATCCATACAGCGTTATTTTCAGACTTAGCCGTGCGAGTGAGACGCTGTTGATTTGTGCCGTCTATGTCAACGACATAAAGGTCGCGGTTAGAGGTATTTTCTTCCACGCTTTCATAAGAAATTCCGAAAAGAATTTTCGTTCCGTCGGGCGAAACGACCGGTTCGGTCACTCTGCCGAGCGCTTCGAGAGCGTCGATGTCAAAAATGCCGGTTTCGCTTTTGAAATCCGGACGGTCGATGATTTTTTCGTCGTCGCCTGTGCCTGCAGCACACGACGCGAGCATAAGCACACCTGCGCCCATAGCTATCGGTTTGATTAAATGTTGCATAATATTTTTTGTTGTTTGATGAATTGAAATCATATTATAATTGCTTCCATTCACAAAATTACAAAAAAAACTCGTCGCAGCCGGTCGCCTTACGGGAAAAATCTCACGCCAAGTCGCCCGATGGTGCAGAGAGTATAAGAGGAATGAGGTCTGAGATTTTGAATTTTTTGGACAGGTCGGATGATTGAGGTTTTTAGTGGTCGCGGGAGGGCGGTTGTGTGGTTCGGAATTTTTTTGTAGTTTTGTTGTTTGAAATTCTTTGAGTTGTAAAATAATATGGAATAAGGAACGATGAAAACGATATTCCGCGCTATAATATTCTCACTGTGCTGCATGTCAGCGATTTTCGCGTCGGCAATGGATTTGCCCGTGAAGATGGTCAACGGTAAGGCTTACTACTATTATGTGGTGAAAAAGGGTGATACTATCTATTCGCTTCAGAAACGATTGGGCATCACTCACAAACAGCTCGTGGAAAGCAATCCCGGGGCTGCTGACGGTCTGCGCACCGATGCAACGCTGCTTTTCGCTGTCAACGAGTTCGGCGACGGTAGTCCGGTCGTAATTGAGACGGAAGAATCCGCAGAGCCGCAACCTACAGACATCGTGATGCACAAGGTGAAGAAGGGCGAAACTCTTTATGGAATCAGTCGCCAGTACGGTGTGAAACCTGACGATATTATAGCTCTGAACCCCGAGGCTGTGTCAGGTATAAAGAAGGACGCTACGTTGCGCATACCCGTAACAAAGCCGGAGGATGCGGCACCAGTCGCCGCCGATGAAGTTAAGCAGGAAGACGTGTTGAATGAGGATGTTTTCATGTCGCCCGAATATCGTCTGAAGCCGGTGAGACCGGCAATCGAGACCGTTCCCATGGATGGGGAAGATGAGTCGGAAAATGATGCATCGCAGTATGAGGAGGGAGATACAACCGAGGTGCAAACCGAAAGCCGCCCTGCGACCATAGCCGTAATACTTCCCTTCATGCTCGAAGAGGAGACTCCGGGCAAGCAAGCGATGCTGTTCACCGATTTTTACAAGGGACTGCTATTGGCGGCTGACACGCTGTCGAACCGCGGCGACTCGGTGAAAATCTATGCTTATGACACGATGTGCGATATGGCTCGTCTGAAAGCGATATTAAGCGAGGATGCAGTCAGGGATGCGTCGGTGATTATCGCTCCTGACGGAGACGCGCAGCTGGCGGCGATAGCCGATGCAGTGGCAGGCAGAGATACTAAAGTAATCAATGTGTTCAATGTCAAGGACAGTCTTTTTGTAAATCATCCGGAACTGATACAGACCAATATACCTCACCGCAAGATGTATGCTAAAGCAGTCGACGCGATGATGCGCATCTATCCTGACTATGTTCCCGTAATCATCCGCAACCGCGACGGTCGTAATGACAAGGCAGAGTTTATAAACTATATGACTGATGTCTATCGCTCGCGGGGTGTTGAGCCAATAGAAGTTGAATATGAGGGCGCATTAGTGGTCGCCCAACTCGATGCTCTGCCGACAGACGGGACGCGCTATGTTATTGTGCCGACTTCGGGCAGTCTGAACGAGTTCAATAAGTTCATCCATGCAATAAAGACCGAACGTGACATCCGCGACATCGCTCTATTCGGCTATCCTGACTGGACCGCATTCAGAGGCGACGCAGAAGAACTGCTTCACGCCGTCGATGCTACTGTCTTTTCGCGTTTCTATTACGACGATGACAGTTTCGACACCCGCAGTCTCGCCCGGGCTTTCGAACGATGGTATGGCAGCCCGATGATTGAGGTAGTGCCTAATCAGGGTGTTCTCGGCTTTGATGTCGGTAATATGGTGATAAGGAATCTAAGGGCGAACAATGGTTCGTTCAATCCTGAGGACGAACGTTACACCGGAGTGCAGTCGAGCTTCGAATTCAATCGTGCGGCAGATAACGACTCGGCAGGCTACTGCAATAATGAAATCTATATATTGCGTTTCGCGCCCGGTCGACGCGTAGAGCGGCTGTCATTCTAATTGCAGATGGAATTATGACAGTTGCCTTGAAAAGATTGATAAGCAGGAGTGCGATGGCGATTGTGATTGCTGTCGCCGGTTGTTGCGGTGTGACGGCGCAGACACATTACAAACCACATATCAGTGTCGGTGTGAAAGGCGGTATGACGCTGTCTGAAATGGCGTTTTCGCCGTCAGTAAAGCAAAAATGGAATAACGGCACGACGGGGGCGGTGACTTTCCGATATACAGAAGAAAAGCTATTCGGTCTGATTGCAGAATTGGGCTGGACGCAACGCGGCTGGGCAGAGAATTTCGAGGAATCGCCATGCAGCTATTCGCGTTCGCTGACCTATATCAAACTGCCGATGATGACGCATATATATTTCGGCAGTCGTCGCTTCAAATGTTTTATCAATCTGGGACCTGAATTTTCCTATCTTATTTCAGAAAAGATTTCGGCAAATTTCGATTATCATGACCCTTTGCATGCCGAAGGTTTTCCGACAAAGGCGCGTATGACGGAGCAACTCGTAATGCCGGTTAAGAATAAATTTGATTACGGTATCGTCGGTGGTGCAGGCATCGAGTTTTATATCAGTCCGCGCAATTCGCTGACTCTCGAGGGCCGTTATTATTTCGGTCTGGGTAATATATTTCCCGCAGCTAAAGCCGACACGTTCAGCGCATCGCGTAACACATCGATAGAAATATCGTTGGGCTACAATTTCAGATTGAAATAATTTCAGATTATTCGAACAGGCGTTGGAATATCAGCACGTCAGTGTAAGTGCGACCGCGTTTTATCCAAGAGCGCAGACATGCCTTTGATTTGAAACCGGCTGTCTTGAACAGACGGATTGACGGCTCGTTGTCCACGCTGACCCATGATGCAAGCTGATGAAGCGACAATGTCTCGCGGGCATAGTTGCAAATAAGGTTCAATGCTTCTGTAGCATACCCCTTACGACGGTATTCGCCAGCGACGAATATGCCTATCGTCGCATGCGAGTCGCGAGGGTCGAAGTCGTAGATGTCAATCGTGCCGACGGCTTTTCCTGAAGAATTTTCGACAACCATCATCCGCAGTTGTTTCTGGGTGAAGATGTCGCCGTCGTAGGTGTCGAGATATTGCCATATCTGATGGCGTGAAAGAGGTGCGCGGGTAGAGCCGAATGGCCACATGGCGGTGTCATTCTCCCAGAGATAGAGTAGGTCGAGGTCGCCTGGTTCGGGACCGCGCAGACTGATTGAATTTCCTTTAAGTGATGTCATAAGTTATGATTTGAAAGAATCGGCGAATGGAACGCGGTTAAGCAAAGAGCGACCGAGTGTCACTTCGTCAGTGTATTCGATTTCGTTTCCGACCGACATGCCGCGCGCGAGCTGTGTAAGTTTAAGGTCGGGATAGGCGGAAAGACGGCGGAATATGTAGAAATTGGTAGTGTCGCCTTCCATCGTTGAACTAAGGGCGAGGATGACTTCATCTACACCGCCTGCGGCAATGCGTTCGACCAGTGACGCAATCTCGAGACTGTCAGGCCCGATGCCGTCGATGGGTGATATGAGACCTCCGAGCACATGGTAGACTCCGTTGTATTGACCGGTGTTTTCGATGCTCATGACGTCTTTGACGTTCTCGACGACGCAGACCGTGCGGTGGTCGCGCATTGGAGAGGCGCATATCGCACATGTGTCGTTTTCACTGATGTTGTGACACTGACGGCAATAGCATATATCGCGTCGCAGCCGTATCAGCGATTCGCCGAGAGCTGTTACTTCGCGTTCGTCGCGTCGCAGCAGATGGAGGGCAAGACGCAGGGCTGTCTTACGTCCTACACCTGGCAATCGCGACAGTTCGGTGACCGCGCTTTCGAGAACTTGAGATGTGAATTCCTGTTCCATAGATGCTGCTGAAGCGGTATTGTTTTCTAAATCTAATAACGTATTTCAGCCAAAAAGTATTGCCCGCCGCCTTACTCTCCGCTTAGAAAACGATGCATAGCGGCAGCTGCACGGCGTCCGTCACCCATGGCAAGAATGACTGTCGCACCTCCGCGCACAATGTCGCCGCCGGCGAATATAAGCGGTATGGATGACCTTAGGTCATCGTCGACTTCAATCGTGCCGCGTCGCGACACCGCAAGACCGTCAATCGAATCGGGAATAAGCGGGTTGGGGGATACGCCTACGCTGACAATCACTTCGTCGACTTCGATTTCGTCAATCGCCCCTTCGATGGCTACGGGCGAACGGCGTCCGTCAGGTCCGGGTTCGCCGAGTTCCATACGCTGAACAAGCATTGATTTAACACGTCCCTGTTCGTCGCCGCGATATTCGACCGGATTACATAGAGTGAGAAATTCGACCCCCTCTTCTTTTGCATGCTCGACTTCTTCGAGTCGGGCGGGCATTTCAGCCTCACTCCGGCGGTAGATAATCATGGCTCGTTCTGCCCCCATGCGTCGGGCAGTGCGTACACTGTCCATCGCTGTGTTACCGCCGCCAATGACAGCGACACGCTTTCCGTGGGCGACCGGAGTCATGCCTCCATGTCCGGCTCCCATAAGGTTTATACGGGTGAGATATTCGTTGCTTGACATCACACCGCTCAGATTTTCGCCTGGAATACCCATGAAGCGCGGCAAGCCGGCACCCGAAGCGACGAAGACCGCACGGTAGCCCTCGGCGAGAAGGTCGTCATAGCTCAATGTCTTGCCTATAATGCAGTCTTTACGGAATTTTACCCCTAACTCGCGTAGGGCATCAAGCTCGGCATCGACGACTTCGTTTGGCAGACGAAACTCGGGAATGCCGTATTTCAGCACACCGCCGATTTCATGAAGGGCTTCGAAAACAGTGACATCGTAGCCGCGTTTAATCATGTCTCCTGCAAAAGACAATCCTGCAGGACCGCTTCCGGCGACAGCAATCTTTATGCCGCGAGGAGCTTCTTTTGTGACAGACGCGCGAGAGCCGGCAGTGCGTTCGGTGTCAGCTGCGAAACGTTCGAGATAACCGATTGCGACCGGTTGCTTTTTCATCTTATTATAAATGCAGCGGCTCTCGCATTGCTTTTCCTGCGGACATACACGACCGCATACGGCTGGGAGCGCGCTCGTGGCTTTAAGAACGGATGCGGCTTCGGCAAAGGCTTCGCGCTGGATGTTCTTAATGAAGCCGGGAATGTCGATTCCGACCGGACAACCGGTCACGCATTGAGGGTCAGGACAGTCGAGACAGCGTTTGGCTTCGAGAACAGCCTGTTCGGCACTGAGACCCTGATTTACCTCTTCATTACAGGTTATGCGATATGCAGGGTCGAGCATCGGCATTTTAGCGCGTGGAATGGCTGCTCTTTCCTTAGCAGACATGGCTTCTCTGAGTCTGACACGCCACTCTGCGTCGCGAGGAGATGTTTTATCTGTATTGCAATCCATTAGTAGGGGAATAAAAATCAGTTATAGGCTTTGAGTCTCATCATCATCTCGTTGAAATCGACTTTGTGGGCATCGAATTCCGGACCGTCGACGCATACAAACCTCATTTTTCCGTCGACTGTCACACGGCATGCACCGCACATGCCTGTTCCGTCGACCATGATGGTGTTGAGCGAACAAATAGTAGGGACATTGTATTTTTCGGTCAGAGCAGCGACGAATTTCATCATTACCGCAGGGCCGATTGTAACGACTTCATCGACCTTTTCTCGTTGCAGGACAGTTTCCACCCCCTGAGTTACAAGACCTTTGGTGCCATAGCTGCCGTCGTCAGTCATTATTATGACTTCGTCAGACCATTCTGCAACCTGTTCCTCAAGTATAATTAGCTCTTTGGTGCGCGCGGCAAGAACACTGATGACTTTGTTTCCAGCCTGTTTCATTGCCTTGATTATGGGTAAAAGAGGAGCTACACCGACGCCACCTCCGCAGCACACAACCGTGCCGACTTTCTTAATTGCAGTGGCACGACCGAGCGGACCTACGACATCGGTCAGGGATTCGCCGACTTCGAGTGCGCAAATCAGCCGGGTCGAAGCTCCGACATCCTGAACCACAAGCGTGATAGTGCCGGCGGTTGTATCGGCATCGGCTATTGTAAGAGGGATGCGCTCGCCGTTGTCACAAGCCCGTACAATAACAAAATGACCCGGCTTGCGGGCTTTTGCTATGTCAGGAGCTTTTACAACGAGTTTTACGACTTTCTCCGAAAAATATCTTTTGTCAATAATTTCGTTCATGAGTTACTATATATTCGCTATATTTGATACAAAAGTAGTAAATTTGCGTTAAATAAATTATAATATGGCAAGAAAACGTAAACCACTGCCTGTTATTGAGGGAGTAACAATCACAGATGTCGCAGCCGAAGGCAATGCACTGGCGAGAGTCGATGAAATGGTTGTGTTCATACCGTTCGGAGCTCCCGGCGACGTGGCGGACATAAAAATCGATAAAAAGAAAAAATCATATGCCGAAGGTCATATAGAAAGACTTGTCAAGCCCGGCGAAATCCGCGTGGAGCCTCGGTGTGAGCACTTCGGTGTGTGCGGAGGCTGCCGCTGGCAACATCTGCCGTATGAGTTTCAGCTCAAATGCAAGCAGCGTCAGGTGACCGATGCTCTTCAGCGGATAGCAAAGGTCGAACTTCCGGAAATATCTCCCATAAAGGGTTCGGAGAACATATGGGCATACAGAAACAAGATGGAGTACACCTTCTCTAATAAGTGCTGGCTGACATTCGAGCAGCTTGCGAGCGGCGAAGAGTTTCCTGACAGGGATGCTGCCGGTTTCCATATTCCCGGAGCGTTTGATAAGGTGCTTGATATAAAAGCGTGTCATCTCCAGGATGATCTTGGCAACAGAATTCGTCTGTTTGTCAAAGATTTCGGCAAACAGAATGGCTTTACGTTCTATGATCTTCGAGGTCAAAAAGGTCTGCTTCGCACACTGATGATAAGGATAGCTTCGACGGGTGAGGTAATGGTCGTGATGGCGTTCGGTGAAGATGACCGCAAGGCAATCAAGGAACTGCTTGATGCCCTGTCGGAAGCTTTCCCTGAAATAACATCTCTCATGTATGTTGTCAACACCAAGGTTAACGACAGTCTCGCAGACCAGGATATCAAACTGTGGAAAGGCAAAGACCATATAATAGAGGAGATGGAAGGGCTGAAATTCAGAGTAGGTCCCAAGTCGTTCTATCAGACAAATTCACGACAGGCTTATGAACTTTACAAAGTTGCGCGCGATTTTGCAAAACTGACCGGAAGTGAATTGGTCTACGACTTATATACGGGAACAGGAACAATCGCAAACTTCGTGAGCCGTGATGCGCGTCATGTCGTAGGTATCGAGTATGTAGAAGATGCTATTGCAGATGCCAAACTGAACTCTAAGGTCAATGGCATAGAGAATACTGAATTCTATGCAGGCGATATGAAGGATGTGCTGACCGATGAGTTTATCGCCGAGCATGGCAGACCTGATGTCATGATTGTCGACCCTCCTCGAGCAGGGATGCACAACGATGTTGTAGATGTCATTCTGAGAGCAGAACCCGCGCGCATTGTCTACGTCAGCTGTAATCCCGCTACTCAGGCGCGTGATTTAGCATTACTCGACTGTAAATACGGAGTGGAAGCCGTGCAGCCTGTCGACATGTTTCCTCATACGCAACATGTCGAAAATGTTGTTGCACTTGTGCGTCGTGACAAACCGGTGGTTCAGAGCGAAGAATTATAGTATTGCGGATTGCCCGTCACTTCTTCGCCGACAAATGCGGGTAGTGAAAATTCCGTATCGGGAGCAGATAATTCGATTTCGGCAACGGTGAGACCTTCGAGTTCTCCGCCAAATTCATCAACTTCCCAAATATGACCTTCAAAAGGCACGATATATCTTGTTTTTTTGATGATACGTCCCGTAGCGCAACGCTCAATCATGGCAAGCGCATCGTTGACCGGAATCGAGTACTCCCATTCATCGCGGACCGCCCCTTCATTTTTCCCTTTGACGGTAATGTATGCAAAGTTGTCGGTAACACGAATCCTGACAGTCGCTTTTGGGTCGCGGTTAAGGTATGCCTGGATGATGTTACGCTTTTCGGTCGCTGCCTTACGGTAAGATGAGTTGGTAACAAGATATTTTCGTTCGATTTCTTTTGCCATAATGTTATTTGTCGCAACCAGTCGACGTTTTTTGATGTTTTAATATTTTACAAAGTTAATAATTCACATTAGAAATGACTTTAAGTCGCATCACTATATTGCTTTTTTCTGCTGTTATGTCAATTGCAGCAGTGGGGCAGTTGCCTGATGCGAAAGTAAATGCCGACGGATTTTTCCTGAAAGGCATTGTCAGGGATTCTGTAACAGCAGAAGCGCTGCCGAGGGCTTCGATTGTAGCACTGCCGAGTGACCGCAGGGTCGTTGGCGATACTCGGGGAATTTTCGGTATCGCGCTTCAGGCTACGGATACAGCCATCAGAGTGTCATCAGTAGGATACCGACCGATTGTGTTGCCTGTCAAACGTAATTCATATAATCTTGTCGTCGCATATCTCAGTCCTTCATCGACAGAACTTGAAGAGCTGGTTGTCAGTAAAGGAAAATATTCTAAAAAGAATAATCCTGCGGTTGACTTTGTGAAAAAGCTCAGGAAGCAATCAGACATCGGTGACCCATACGGACATGATTATTACAGCTATGACAAATATGAGCGAATAACATTGGCACTTAATGATTTTGACCCGAATGCCGATAATATAATCTTACGCAGCTATCCTTTTCTGAAGGAATATGTAGATACGTCGGAGGTGTCAGGCAAACCGATTCTTAATGTATCGGTAAAAGAAAAGGCTTCGACAATCAATTACCGACGAGAGCCAAAGTCGCTGAAAACTACAGTCAACGGCTTTACTTCGACCGGAATTGACGAGGTCAGCAGCTCGGATAATACGCAAGTCTATCTTGAGGAGGTACTCCGAGAAATCAATATCTATGACAAGGATATAACCTTACTTCAAAACAGGTTCGTAAGTCCGTTGTCGCCGATAGCTCCGGACTTCTATAAATTCTATCTGACAGACACGGTGATGGTTGCGGCAGACAGTTGTGCAGTGCTGTCGTTTTATCCATTCAACCGCTCGGCATTCGGTTTTACGGGGCATGTATATGTTTCACTTACGGATTCTGCCATGACTGTCAGGAAGGTTGAAATGAGTGTTCCGAAAGAAATCAACCTTAATTTTGTCGAAGAGATTTATCTCACCCAGACTTATGACACTTCGGAAGACGGCACACGTATCAAAACCCGTGATGACCTGACGCTTGAGCTTGCACCTTTGCCGGGATTGCCATCACTTTATGTCAGAAGAAACACATCTTATGACTCACACTCATTTGACGAACCTGCTGACAACTCTATTTTCGAGACAGCCGCGCGTCTGACCGAAGTTGACAGCATGAATTGCCGTACGGAAGAATTCTGGGAAGAAGCCCGCATCACACCTTTAAGTCGGCAAGAGAGTCGGGTGGGTGAGATGCTCGGACGTTTCGGGACATCAAAACTGTTTTATTACGGAGTCAGAGTCGTTGGTGCATTCGTCCAGGGATATGTACCATTAGGCAATAAGTTTGATTATGGACCGGTCAATACGACGGTCAGTTTCAATGCAATTGAAGGTACACGTTTCCGTGTTGGCGGTATGACAACAGCGGATTTAAGCCGCCGCTGGTTTGCGAGGGGTTATGTCGCCTATGGCCTACGGGACCATAAATGGAAATACCGCGGTGAAGTTGAGTATTCGTTTTTAGACAAAAAACAGCATGCGCGCGAGTTTCCGATACATTCGCTGCGCCTGTCGCAGATGTATGATATCGATTATGTCGGTCAGCACTATCTGTTTACAAATTCTGACAATGTTTTTCTGTCATTGAAAAGAATGACAGACCGCAATGTGATTTATCATCGCGTTACCGACCTTACATATACCCTTGAATTACATAATAATTTCTCGGTCGAAGCTCGTGTGCAGAACGAGCGACGGGAAGCGACCCAATGGATTCCGTTTGTTGACGGATACGGCAAAAGTTATGGACATTTCAACGAAAATTCGCTGACAGTGACTCTGAGATATGCTCCCGGCGAAAAATTCTATCAGTCTCGCAGCAAACGCTCACCTGTCAATCTTGATGCACCTATATTTACATTACGTCAGACATTCGCACCTCAGTGGTTCTCGAAATATCCTATTAATAAAACCGAGTTAAGTGTACAGAAACGTATATGGTTTTCGGCGTTCGGCTATCTTGATGCGACTGTAGGAGCTGCAAGAGTGTGGAGCAAATCATGTTTCCTTGACCTTATTATTCCTAATGCCAACCTGAGTTATACTATTCAGCGTGAAAGTTTTGCCTTGTTGAATCCGATGGAGTTCATAAATGATTCACAGGTGTCGTGGTTTTTGCATTACAGTCCTAACGGTCTGCTGTTTAATCTTATACCAGGTCTGAAGAAGGCTAAGTTGCGTGAGGCATTTTCGTTCAGCGGTTTCTACGGCAGGCTGAGTAATAAGAATGTACCTGATTTGAATCCTTCGCTGATAGCATATCCACCCATGGCTACCATATCGAGAATGAGCCATGGTCCTTATATGGAAGCAGCGGTGGGGATAGACAATATTTTCAGATGTCTGCGTGTTGACTATGTTTGGCGACTGAGCTACCGTCATCCGGGCTACAATATAGACCGCAGTGGCATCAGAATCGCATTCCACGCAACGTTCTGAATAAAAAGAAGCCGCGTTGCAAATGACACGGCTTCCGAGATTGTTTTATGATTGATAAAATCAGTCGATGTTGGGATTGAGTTTGTGCCAGTCGGCGATTTTGGGAAGGACTCCCATTTCGATTACTTCGTCGCGGAGCTTGCAGAGGTGCTGATAGCTCTTATGGAGTTCTTTCATTTCCTCGGGTGTGCCGCTGAACGGTTTGCGGGTGATACCGTCGGCAGTGATAGTGGTCTCACATGCCATCATGATGTGCTTAAATTCGTCATCATTTACATATGTGCCGACAGGCCATGTGAAAGGCTTGCCACCCATAGCAGCCGCAATCATTTCTATAGACACGTATGCCGGGCTTTGGAATGATGAACGACCGCGCAGGTCGATGATGTTCTTTCCGCCTTGAATAACCTTCTGCTGAATTTCCGCCCAATCGGCAGCAGGAAGTTTGCCGGTGTTGATGAGGTGGATGAGGGGCTGGTTGGCGACGGTTACAGAAGAAGCGAATACAGCCATCTGTTCGCCGTGACCGCCATAGGTGCGTGCGCCCTTTATTTTATCAGGGGAAATCTTGAAATATTTTGCGAGTTCGCTGCGCAGACGTGTACTGTCGAGGGCTGCGAGAGTAGAAACCTGTGAGGGTTTAAGACCTGAGTAGAGCAGGGTGATAAGACCGGTGATGTCGGCAGGATTGAAAATCACAACAACATGTTTGACATCAGGACAATATTGACGAACAGCCTTACCGAAATCTCCAGCAATCTGTGCGTTGCCTTTGAGTAGGTCTTCGCGTGTCATACCCGCTTTACGGGCTGCTCCACCTGAGCTGACAACATATTTTGCGTCTTTGAGGGCTTCGGCTATGTCTGAAGTGTAAGTCAGATTGACACCTTCGAAACCGCAGTGACGGAGTTCTTCAACAACACCTTCAAGACCGGGAGCATAGGGGTCGTAAAGACAAATGTTGGGGGTGAGGTGCATCATCATAGCTGTCTGAGCCATGTTTGAACCAATCATGCCGGCTGCGCCGACGATTGTGAGTTTGTCTTGTGATAGTAATTCCATTTTGGTTAATATTTAGAAGTTGATATTTGGTTATATAACAAATCAGAAATAAAAATTATCGATTTTCAATGGTCCAGCCTCCACCAAGCACTTTGTAAAGATTGACAAGTGCAAGATATTCGTCGCGCACGGCGTTGCTTAGGCTGACACGCGCGTCGAAATAACGACGTTGTGCATCAAGGACATCTATATAATTAAGAGTACCGGCAAGATATTGAATGTTGGCGAGTTCGACATATTTAAGCGCCGCGTCACGCAAATCGGACCGAAGTGTAGCTGTTTCGCGCAGTTTCCGGTATGTGATAACCGCATCGTTGACTTCGCGGAAGGCATTGAGCACACATTTTTCATAAGCGAGTCTCGCCTGGTCGTAAACGGCAATCGAAGCTTTGTATTTACGTTTATTCCTCCCGAAATCGAAAATAGTACCGGTTATATTACCTAATAGATAGGTGAATGGCGATTTGAAGAGGTTGGTGATTTCGTCGTTTTCCCAGCCACCGGTCAGTGCGATTCTTATTTTAGGAAACTGATTGGCATAGGCAATGCCGCAGTTAGACATGGCTGCTTTAAGCCGCTGTTCGGCAGCGCGAATGTCGGGGCGGCGTTCGAGGAGGGTGGAAGG
Source organism: uncultured Bacteroidales bacterium (assembly GCA_947175535.1). GTDB lineage: Bacteria > Bacteroidota > Bacteroidia > Bacteroidales > Muribaculaceae > CAG-873. Next base: position 7,389 of record CAMWNF010000014.1, on the reverse strand, counting down.
TAATCCTATAGGTACGTTGGCGGGGAGCCGCTCGTCAAGATGAGCAGTCGAAAGGTCGAATTTTTCGCCGGGGAATGCTCCTAAAAGCAAGGAGAGTGCATTTTTGGATACCTGAATGCGTTGCTCAAGATTAGGAACTATTGCAGCGGTCGTGGCGTACTCTACCTGCGCCTGCTGATAGACTGTTTCCGACGTCAAACCACCTTCGAAACGCAACTTCGCCTTTTCGAGAGCCTGCTGCCGGGTGGAAAGTGTCATTTTGACAATGTTCAACTCGTTTTCGAGAGCTACGATGCTGAAATATGCCGACGCGACTTCAGCGACTATGGTCATCTGCATGGCGCGCATATCTTCGACCGATGCACGATATTGTGCGCCGGCTTTCCTTTTGGCGTGACTCAAGGAGCCCCAGAGGTCAGCTTCCCAACTGATTGTCGCCTTGACACTCAGTTCAGGGTCTCCTTTGAAGCTTTCACCATAGTAGTCATTGGTTTCACGTGTGCCGCCAACAATGCCACTTACTACAGGAGTATAATTTAGTTTTTCTATGCCGTAGAGCTGACGTAGTTCCTCGACTTTTGCGGCAGCGGAGAGCATGTCGCGGTTATTTTCAAGTGCCCGGCTTATAAGAGATTTCAGTGTCGGGTCTGTGTAATATTCCCACCATGACATATCGGAATATGATAATGAATCATTGGCTCCGGCTACGATTTCCTCAGGTAGGGCGAGTGAGGGTTTACGCAGGTTTTTAGTGCCTGAACACGAACTGAATGTCACCCCTGCAACGGCAACCGCAAAGATAGCGATTGAAATATGTCTGTTAATTTTATTCATGACTTCAAGGCTTTTTTACTTTTCAGTTTTTCTTTGGCTTTGAAAACCGCGACAAAGAAGAACGGTACAAAGATTATGCCGACTGTAATAGCGACCAGCATACCGAAAAATACTCCTGTGCCTATATCGCGACGGGCAGCGGAGCCTGGTCCTGACGCCAGAACCAGCGGTAGCAGACCGAGCATGAAGGCGAGAGAAGTCATGACGATAGGGCGGAAACGCAACTGAGCGGCATGCAAAGCGGCTTTGACTGCATCCATGCCCGAATCGACACCTTCCTTAGCGAATTCTACGATGAGAATGGCGTTTTTAGCAACGAGTCCGATAAGCATGACAAGTCCAATCTGGAAGTAAACGTTGTTTTCCAGTCCGCAAATCCATATGCCGAGATATGCTCCGACGCCAGCTATAGGGAGGGAAAGTATTACTGCTAAAGGCACAGCCCAGCTTTCATAAAGAGCAGCAAGCACAAGGAACACAAAAAGGAGGGCGAGTCCGAGAACTATGCCTGTATTGCCTGATTCATGTTTCTGCTGATATGACAGACCGCTCCATTCGACGCCTATGTTAGACGGGAGATATTGTGCGGCGAGTTCTTCGAGCGACTCCATCGCCTCTCCGGTGCTGTAGCCGTGTGCCGCTTCTCCGGAAATGGTCGCCGAGTTGAACATGTTAAAGCGTTTTATTGTGCCGGGACCTGTTGTATATTGTGTATTTCCAAGTGAGGTCACCGGTATCATAGCTCCCGAGGCACTTCTGACAAAGAACAGGTTCAGGTCTTCACGGGTAGCACGGTATGGAGCTTCAGCCTGAATATATACGCGGTAAATTCGGTTGAACATATTGAAGTCATTAACGTATATTGACCCTGTGAAAGCTTTCATGGTCGAGAAAATATCGCTCAGCGGTACACCCTGCATCTGGGCTTTGTCGCGGTCTACGTCAAAATATAGCTGAGGAATCTCACCCTGCATCGATGTAGATAAATCTGAAAATGCCGGATACTCTTCTGCATGTGTCATAAGGGTGTCGACAGCCGCTTGCAAATCAGAGTATGTAGCTTCACCACGCGCTTCAAGAACCATTTCAAAGCCGCCTGAGGTGCCAAGACCGGGAATAATAGGCGGTGAGAATATATATACCTTGCTTTCGGGATAAGCGGCAAGGTCGCGGCGAATTCGTTCCTTGACTTTATTGATGTCGGTCGTATGACGTTCGTCCCATGGTTTCAGAATGACTGTCAATGTGCTTCGGCTCTGGTTTGTACCTGTCCGTGACGATGAGCCGGTGACATTGAGCACATATTCTATATCAGGGTCCTCGTTAAGATATTCAATTGCCCGGTCTGTGACTGCGCGGGTTCGTTCGAGTGTAGCACCTTCAGGTAGTTCAAGTTCCACGGTGAAATATCCCTGGTCTTCGGGCGACATGAAACTTTGAGGCATCAGTCGGTTCATGCCCCATATGGCAATCAGCGCGAGACCGAAGGCAAGATACATTCGCTTCGGCTTAGCAAGTGCTGCGGAGATGCGACCGCCATAATATTTGTTACCCTTGTTGAGCCAAAGGTTTATCAGACGGAATATTTTTGCTTTTCTGTGTCCTTTTTCGGGTTTGAGCAGCATAGCGCACATGACCGGAGAAAGGGTGATGGCGACAATTGTCGATATAATCACCGATACGGCAATGGTAATCGTGAACTGACGGTAAAGCTGACCTGTGATTCCCGGCAGGAAGCTGACCGGCACAAACACCGCGCAAAGCACGAGTGACATGGCTATTAGTGCAGACCCGAGGTTTGTCATGGCAAGACGGGTGGCTTCGGGTGCACTGACACGTTCTTTATTCATTATTCGGTCGACGTTCTCTACGACTACAATCGCATCGTCGACAACGATGCCGATAGCAAGAATCAAGCCGAGAAGAGTGAGCATGTTAAGCGAAAAGCCGAATACGAGCATTACGCCGAATGTGCCGATAAGAGAGATTGGTACGGCGATGACCGGGATGAGAGTAGCCCTCCAATTCTGAAGTGACAGAAAGACAACGAGAATCACAAGAATCAATGCCTCGAAGAAGGTGCGGTAGACATGATGGATGGACTCTGATATGTAGGTGGTCATGTCGAAGGGTATCTCATAAGATATACCTTCGGGGAACGACTGACTGATTTCGTCCATTGCCGCTTTTACACGTTCGGCAACGTCGATTGCGTTAGCTCCCGGGAGCATTGTAATGTTGAGCACAGCTGCATTTCCGCCGTTGATGCCACTTTCGGTTGAGTATGACGAAGCCTCAAGTGAGACTCTGGCAACATCTTTCATTCTGATAAGAGAGCCATCGTCAGTAGCGCGAAGAACGATATTCTCAAACTCTGAAACCGATGACAGGCGACCACGAGCGACAATAGGCACCGTTCGGTCAATTCCTTCGATAGGTGCCTGTCCGAGCACACCGGCAGCTGACTCGCGGTTCTGGTCTTTCAAAGCGTTCTGCAGGTCTTTGACTGTCAGCCCCATATCGGCGAGTTTGTCGGGCTCGACCCAAAGCTGCATAGCGTAGTAGCGGCTGCCGACATTACTGATGCTGCCTACGCCTGGAATACGTCTCAGCAGGTCGACTACATAAAGTGTTGCGTAGTTACTGAGATATATCTCGTCGAATTTGGGGTCGTCAGACAGAATGGTAATCGTCATCAACTTGGTGGCTGTCTCTTTTTCAACTGAGATACCGTTCTGGACAACTTCGGCGGGAAGTCTGCTCTCTGCTTTTTTAATACGGTTCTGGATGTCGACGGCAGCAAGTTCCGGGTCAGTTGCGATGTCGAAAGTGACAAGGGCGGTAAAACCTCCGGAGTTGGAACTTGACGAGGACATGTAAATCATACCCGGCGTACCGTTCAATTCTTGTTCAATCGGCGTTGCGACAGCTTGAGTGACCGTCATTGCGTCGGCTCCGGGATAGCTCGCGCTGATTTTGACTACCGGCGGAACAATCTGAGGATATTGGTCAACAGGCAGCATGAATAGTCCGATGCCGCCGACGATGACAATAACAATCGACAGGACAATCGAGAAAACCGGGTGGTCGAGAAAAAAGTTCTTTTTCATGTTTGTCTGCGCCAGTTATCAGTTTATGGAATTGGAAACTGGTTTAGAGATAACCGGTGCTACCTTCATGCCATGCTTCAGTTTGTGATAGCCTTCAGTGACAATGTCTTCACCGGGAGCAAGTCCGCGCTCGATAACTATTGTGTTTTCGAGTTCGGGACCGGTTTCGACGAAACGACGTTCGACGATGCTGTCTGGGCGAACAACGTAGATATATGCTCCACCTTTTTCAATTTCGATAGCCTTTGTGGGGACAGCGATAGCATCTTCGCGGATGTCCATGAGCAGTTTGACTTTGGTGAACTGTCCCGGCAAAAGCGCGCGGTCGGGGTTAGGCATTTCGGCGCGCACAGAGAATGTGCCTGTCTTGGGGTCGACCTGCGGGTCGGCGAAATCGACAAGCCCGCGGTGAGGATAAGCCGAGCCGTCGGCAAGAGTCACAGTCACGTAGGGGTCCCATGTGCGTGAACTGTCGTTCTGTCCGAAATTGACATTGCGCGACTTGCTTCTGAGATAGTCAAGTGATGTCATGGAGAAGTCGACTCTTACGGTGTCGCTTTTCACGACGGTAGCCAACAATGATTTACCACCGGGACCGACAAGTGTGCCTATATCGGCAACTCGTTCGGAAATATATCCTGAAATAGGTGACTCGACTGCGGTATATCCCAAAGTCAGTTCAGCCTGAGTTAGTTCCGCCTCGGCAACAATAACATCAGCAGTAGCTGTTTCATATGCGGCCTTAGCGTTGTCGAAGTCAAGCTGTGAAGCGGCGTTCTGTTCATATAGAGGGCGGATACGTTCGAGGTCACGTTCTGCTTTCTGAGCTACGGCACGAGCCTTATTCAGCTTGGCTTTAGCTTTTTCTGCATTTGCGCGGTATACTCTGGGGTCAATAATAAAGAGTGTCTGACCTTTTTTGATATATGTTCCCTCAGAGAAAAGCATGGATTCGAGATATCCTTCCACTCGGGCACGTATCTCGACGAACTGCTGGGCGCGAATGCGTCCGACAAATTCACCATATATGTTTATATCATCAACTTCCACTTCTTCTACTTCAACTGTAGGGAGGGGTGCCGTCTCGACATGAGGGCGATGAAAGACGATAATGAGGACTATCGCTGTTATAATCAATATGATGGCGGGAAGCCATACACTTTTTCGTTTTAATGTCTTCAGTATCGCTCCGTTTGATTTAATAGGAGTGGAAAGTTTTTTCATTATTGAGTGATGAATGTTGAGTAAATAATATCTGTAATAAATAACACGGATAATGGATGGATGGTTTGTTATATCATGGCATATTTTGCAGTCTTTCGATAAGAGCCTGTCTGCAATTGTCGGATACGGGCACACGTGCTTCACCATAAACGATTTTTCCCTGCTCCAACACCTTTATTCTATCTGTGTTGGCAATGAACGAACGGTGAACCCTCATAAAACTTTTGGCAGGTAACATTGATTCAATGGATTTAAGACTCATAAGCGTAAGTATCGGTCTTTGTTCGCCCGAAATATATATCTTTATATAGTCTTTAAGACCTTCGATATAGAGGATTTCGTCAATATTAATGCGTATCAGACGATATTCACTTTTTACATTGATATAACGTGCGGTGTCGATGTGTGACAGCGACGCGCGTTCCACCGCCTCAAGAAATTCTTCGTAACTGACAGGTTTTAATAGGTAATGCAGAGCGTTGACTTTGAAACCTTCTATGGCGAAGTCGGGATAAGCCGTCGTAAAGACTACACGCGTATTCTGTGGAATGCGTTTTGCCAGTTCTATGCCGCTTATGCCCGGCATCTGAATATCGAGGAACGCAATATCGGGCTGTTCGTTAGTTATTGCTTCAAGAGCTTGATTGGCAGACGTAAATGCACCGCATAGTTTCAGTTTGTTTGTACGCTCGACATACGAAGCAATCAGACGACATGCGAGGGGTTCATCATCAACGACTATGCATCTCAGCTCATTCATGACCTTTTATTTTCGGATGATAATTTAATTTCGAGACAGGCTGTGTATGTGTCTCCTTCGATTGTTGTAGAAAGAGACGCACGGTCTCCGTAAATCAGTAATAGACGGCGACGGAGATTAGCTATGCCGATGCCACCTTGACGGTCCACAACCGTTTTATTATCGAATCGATTGTGAGTCCGACATCTGATTATATCATCTTTGGCGATTATTTCGATTGAGATTTTATCCTTGTCGTTTCCGGTGTTACCATGCTTAAATGCGTTTTCAATCAGCGATATAAATAGCAGGGGAGCAATCGGAGCCTTAGCCATTCCGTCGAGATTGATATGCGTTTCTACAATTCCTTTGCTTAAACGCAACTGCATCAGGGAAATATAATTGCGCGAAAAATCTGTTTCCTGTTCAAGCGTGACCTGTGCCGGAGTTTCATATAACATGTAACGAAGCATCTGCGACAATTCATGCACGGCTGTCTGGGCTTCGGCAGGTGCAATTTCAATGAGAGCGTATATCGAATTAAGAGTATTGAAAAGAAAATGAGGATTAAGCTGGCTTTTAAGGTTTTTTAGTTCCGACGCCCGTTGTTCGGATGCGAGGTCTTTACGGCGACGTTCAAGTGTAGACCAATGGTCAGACAAACGCAGAGCGACGGCAAGAGCAACCGTCAGAATCACCATAACACCGTCGCGGAGCATCGACGACACAAACATCAGACGGAATTTTTCGGGATTGCGTATCGGTCGTGTGGCGATTTCAGCCATGCGCGGCAGATAAACGAAGAAGTACCATAAGAGATAGCTTACTACAAGAGCTCCGATTAGCAAGAGAATGTTGTAGATTAAAAAACGCCATAGTCTCACTTTGGGCGTCAGGGTATGGCTGATTATGTAGTAATAGTCAATATAAAATACTACTATATAAATGAGTGATTTGGCATACATGTGCCATTGAATGCCGTCAACGCCTTTATTGGTGGTGGAGAAGATTGCATATCCCATTATGAATTCAGGCAGAAGAAAGAGCATCGATATCACTATCAGATGGGCTAAGAATTTATTGATATTTACCCTTTGGCGTTCGGGCTCGGAATCGATGTTTGACTGATACATAGCGGTCTTGTGATGATTAAAATGCAAATATAATATTTTGCCGCGATTAAGCAATCAAAACTCGACCAATCGCCCGATTATGACGATGAAAAATGACTTATATATATAATGATATCGATTTGGAATAATAGAGAGGATATTAACCGTATATTAATATTTGTTAAATATTAATGTCGGTTTTTCATCATGGATAATAATATTATAATTTTGCATATCGAAAAACGATAAATATTTTATGCGTTTTAATAATTGATAATATGAATAATGTGTTGAAAGTTCGAAGAATCGCATGGGTATGTGTATTCTTCTGTATTCTCTATCTTTGTTATGCTGTCTATAACTTAATGTT
>CAMWNF010000013.1 GCA_947175535.1 uncultured Bacteroidales bacterium | reverse complement strand
TATTGACTACCTTGCCGTCGATGTCTGTGCCTCTGATTTTCATGTGAGTGCGGCAACCGATTGAAATCTGATTAACATAACTGTCAGGAATGTCGGCGACGATTTTATAATGCCCGAGATCGGCGATTGCCGCCACTTGTGAGCCGCTGCCGATTTGCGAACCGATTTTGTCGCTGATTTCAGTAACGGTAGCGCGACGCGGTGCGCGGATTTCTGCATCTGTCAAGGTGCGCTTAAGCATCGCAGTCTCCTTTTCGCTGATTTCAATGTCGAGTTCCTTGACTTTTATGTCTGTTTCGGCAGCAAGACGTTCGTTTTCATACTGCTGTTTGAGCTGGTCGAGTGAAAGACGTTCGGATTGCAAAGCGAATTCAGCCTCGCGAACGCGGTCGGTGGTGCCGCTGCCGATGCTGTCGAGATAGCGTTCGCCCGCGAATTCGGCTTCGAGGCGTTTAACTTTCATCTCGGCAACTTTGATTTGCATTTTGAGGTTGTTGAGTTTGGTGACTATGTTGCCTTTGAGCTGTTCGAGCTGAAGACGTGCTACCGCAAGGGCATCGAGACGCTTTTCGTAGTCGGTGCGTGCACTTTCGATGTCGAGTTTCAGCAGTGGCGTGCCGGCTTCTACTTCATCGCCCGGACGATGATACACTTCGACGATGCGCGACGATATCGGAGAAACTATTATTTCCTCGATGGCAGGAGCAATTTTTGCCGAAGCTGTTACTGTCGTTTCAATGTCGCCGCGAGAGACGGTCGAAGTCTTCAGTTCAGATAGCTTGACCGACGAGCGCGACCATGCATAAATGCCCCAACCGGCAGCGGCAATTACTACGGCTATGATGACATACTTTATTATAGAGCGAAAGAGCGCTCTGTTCTGTTCTTGTTTTGAAATTGGTCTATCCATTGCGTTTCGATATTACATATTTATATATGCGAAACGCGTGCCATAGTGATAATGTATTGATTTTTAGTAAATATTAGAATGGATGAGTGTCCGTTTTCGGACACTTTCTTGTCATAAACGGACATTTTCAGACGTGTTCCCTAATCAACCCTCGTCTGTATGCCGCAAGCAGTTTGTTGAGCTCATTAACTTGATTTATAAGTTCTTTACCTTTATCTGTGTCGCGTACTTGAAGACGTCGCGCTTTGAATTCGTTTAGGACGGTGTTCGATATGATATCCTGTCCCTCTTCGATTGCTTTCTTTCGCGATTCGAAGGGCTCATGCTGCACAAGCTGAAATCCCCGGCTGTGGTAAACCAATGTATAACCGGCAATACCTGTTGTCGACTGATATGCTTTCGAGAATCCGCCGTCGATAACCAGCAGTTTCCCGTCGGCTTTGACCGGATTTTCTCCTTTGATGGTCTTGACAGGTACATGACCGTTGATTATATGTGAAACTTTGGCAGGCAAACCGAATTCAGTCAGAATTTTATCGCATATTGCCGGGTCGTCGATAAGGTCATAATAATGACCTTTGCCTTCGGCGTGTGTCGCTTTGTCGTCGATGAAATATCGCTCGAAAGTCGCCATTAGGTCTTTACCGAACAACGGGGAGTCTGGGCCGCACCACAGATACCACATATAGTCGACTGACGAAGCGCGCTCCGGGTCGTCTGAGCCGATGCGACACGCTATCTGGACAAGTTCGTCAAGACGGTCGAGTAATTCCCGTCCGGCAAACTGTTTGCCGAGCACATTAACTTTACGGAATTCGCCGTCAGCTTCAAGAGGTATCGATGCATGGTACATCAGATTATTGTTTCTCGCGAGGTAGAACGAACCGTGTCGAAGGAGACAATAGACATGTTTACGAAGTTTTTCGCTGTCGACAAAAGAGTGGTGCAGGCTTTTCATCAATGCCGCTTCTTGTTTGGTAAGTTCGTAAGGGGCGGTACGGTCAATTGTCGGGAAGTCGCAGTCAGACAGTGGATATGATTTGCCGTCTGCAAGTTTGATTGTCCCGTCGGTGTAGTTGATGCGATGAAGGAGCAAACGATCATCCATCGCATATTCGGGATGAGCCTTTATCAACTGTCCTTCAAGTTTCCATTGGATTACACTGATGGCTTTATGCATCTTGGCAATTATGTCGAGCTCGGTGTCTGAATATACCCGTCGCGAATACTTGATGCGCGGACTGAATATATCTCCTTTTAGTTCCGGATATGTTTCCATGGCGAAAGTCGCCAGAGGGAGAAGGTTTATGCCATAGCCCTCCTCGAGGGTATCGAGATTGCCATAGCGCAAAGCTATTCGAAGTACATTGGCTATGCACGCGTCATTTCCCGCGAAAGCGCCCATCCACAGTATATCATGGTTTCCCCACTGGATATCGAAATTGTGATAGTCGCATATCGTATCCATTATTATATGTGCGCCGGGACCTCTATCATATATATCGCCGACAATATGAAGGCTGTCAATGGCAAGACGCTGAATGAGATTGCACATGGCGATAATGAATGCATCTGCGCGCCGTGTAGAGATTATTGTCGAAATAATCTGGTTGAAATAGGCGTGTTTGTTAGGGTCGGCTTCAGTTTCATGGAGCAACTCCTGTATTATATAGCTGAAGTCTTTAGGTAACGCCTTGTTGACTTTTGAGCGGGTATATTTCGATGAAACACTCTGGCAGACTTTAACGAGACGGTTGAGAGTGATTTCATACCATTCGCTCATATTGTCTTCCTCTGTTTTGACAAGTTCGAGTTTTTCCTGAGGATAATAAATTAATGTGCACAGGTCTTTCTTTTCGGACTCTCTGAGTGAGTTTCCGAAAATTTCATTTACTTTGCGTTTGACTGTACCCGATGCGTTTTTCAGAACATGTTGGAATGCTTCATATTCACCATGTATATCGGTGAGGAAATGTTCCGTCCCTTTCGGCAGATTGAGAATAGCCTCGAGATTGATTATCTCTGTACTTGCCGCGGCAATTGTAGGAAACGAGCGCGAGAGCAGTTTGAGGTAACGGAGGTCAGCTTCAAGTTCGGCTGTCGAATAGTGAGTATGAGAGGGCATATTAGTCATATCGGTTTATTTTTCAGATTTGAAAAAGAGACATGCATCACCGTAACTTAGAAAACGATAGTCTGAGTTCAATGCATGACGGTATATATCTTGCCATTGCTGTCCGATAAAGGCAGATACGAGCAATAGCAAAGTCGATTGCGGCTGATGGAAGTTTGTTATCATGCCATCGACGATGCGGTATTTGTAGCCGGGAGCTATGATAATTCTCGTCGTGGCGACAAGACTTGAAAGACCTTTGCCGCGCAGATAGTCGGCAAGTGATTTCAAAGCGTCGGAAGTTGTCATGGTAGGGTGTTTTTCCTCGTAGGGATACCATTGAGGCAGTTCTCCCGACCATGTGCCGTCTGTAATCATGCAGCCAATATGGTAGAGGCTTTCGAGTGTTCGTACAGAGGTTGTGCCGACTGCGATTATCTTTTTCGTACCGGTTTCAGCTATTGCCGCGAGTTCCTCAATTAGTTTTAGGCTGACAACTATAAACTCGCTGTGCATTGCGTGTTCACCGATATAGTCTGCTTTGACGGGCTGGAATGTTCCGGCTCCGACATGGAGGGTTACTTCACGCCGTTCTATGCCTTTACGGTCAATATCGACAAGCACTTTATCTGTGAAATGCAGCCCGGCGGTAGGTGCTGCGACAGAACCTTCGATGCGGCTATAAACCGTTTGATAGTCGTCAGAGTCGGATGCTTCGGTCTGACGATTGAGGTAGGGTGGAATAGGAATTTCGCCGGCGGCTGATATGATTTCGGAAAAAGTCACCGAATTGTCATCCCAAGAAAAGGCTATTGTCGAGCCGGCGTCAGAGCGTTCGACGCGCTCCGCTGATAGTTTAAGCTTGCGACCGTCTTTCAATGTCACAACTCCGTCGAGCGTTCCTTCTTTCCAACGCTTTGAGTTACCGACGAGGCAGTGCCATGAGCATCCGCCTGTCGACGCGAAGTTAAGCGCGTAATCGGTAGGCATCGCTGGTTCGAGACAAAATATCTCGATGAGTGCTCCGGAAGGTTTTCTGAAACGCAACCGGGCGTTTATCACACGAGTGTTATTATAAATCAGCAACGAATCTTTTGGAAGCAATCCAGGAAGCTCGTCGAAACGATGGTCGCTAACTGAGCCGTCGCTGCCACGCATCAGCAATCGGCAAGCATCGCGCTGTGCGAGAGGATGCTTTGCGATTTTTTCGTCAGGGAGAGGATAGTTATATTCTTTTATATCTATATTTCGGGGATTCATTGATATATCTTTCAGTTGTGTATAGCTGCAAAATTAAAGAAAAATTGTTTAATCACTCTCGGTAATGTCATCAAAATTTTGTAACTTTGTATAATAGCTGTTCCTGATATATTTGTTGAACGGTTGATTAAACTTAAACCTATAGATTGATGAAAATTTCAGATAATATATTTTCACGGTTGGCACTCCTCCTTTCGGGTGTTGGCATCCTTTTTTCGGCGGTATCGTGTAATCACGATGAGCCCGATGAACCGCTTCCTGCTGAGGTCGAAGAGACCGGACGTACAGTTCTGGTCTATATGCTATCCTCGAAAAACGGACTCGGTTCAAGCAGTCCTTATGATTATGATATCCAGGATATCAATGAGATGGTCGCTGCTGCTAAAGAAGGAGACATAACAGACGGTCGTCTGCTGGTCTTTCATTCAGCATCTAATGGTAATCAGGTTTTGAAAGAAATAACCGCCGAAGGTAAAATCGACACTCTTAAAATCTATGACACAGCCCTTGTGCCGCAGAGTGTAGAGCGCATGTCGCAAGTCCTTGATGATATGACTGAGCTTTCTCCTGCAAGAGATTATGGACTGATACTGTGGGGACACGGTACGGGTTGGATTGAAGACGGCTTGGATGATAGTGGAAGCTCGGATATTAAAACTTATTCTTATGGCAGCGAGAATAACAATAGCCGTAAGATGAATATTACGTCTATGGCGACTGTCCTGGACGGCAGAGGCTTTGGCTTTATTTATTTTGATTGCTGTTACATGGCATCTGTCGAGGTTGCTTATCAGCTTCGCCACGTTACACCGCGTCTCGTCGTTTATCCTACGGAGATACTTGCCTATGGAATGCCATATGATAGGAATATCAAACATTTTTTCGCGCCTGAACCGGAATTGAAAGAGGCGGCTCGCAATACATTTGATTTGTATGATAATATGACGCCGGCGCGTTATAGGATGTGCACTGTCTCAGTGTTAAATACCGCAGGTCTCGATCGTTTAGCTGCTGTCACGAGGGCTATTTATGCGAATAATTCGACAGGTGTTCCATCAGGCTATACCCCTCAGCGATATACTACATCAGGCAATCATTATTATTGCGATTTCGGTGGATATATCGGAGCTTTGAAAGCCGATGAAGAACAACGTGCCGAGTTCGAGGCTGCTATGGCAGAGGTTGTGGAACTTGAACTCGCGACAGAAAGAATATGGAATACGCTTTCGATAAATGAACATTCCGGGCTTTCGACGTTTATAATGGATAGCGACAACGATGCTTCCAATAAAAACTATAACCGTCTTGACTGGTTTGCAGATGTCGCTTCATCATTAATTCATTAACAGTTTAACACATATGTTTTTTGCTCAAGATCCGCTTCAGATTCCGGTTTTACCTGATTCCGTGCCTACTCCGAAAGAGGAATGGCAGATGATGAAGTCTCTTCCGCTCGATGAATTTATCAATAGAATGGTCAACGGTATCGTTTCGTTGGCGATAAACCTTGCCATTGCGATACTCGTGTTTTATGTCGGCAGATTTATAATAAATAAAATCTACAGGATTATATCCGGGATTCTGCTGCGACGTAAGGTCGATGCATCGTTGAGTACATTCATACTCAGTCTGGTAAGAATGCTGTTATACTTCATTCTTATCGTCACGGTTATAGGAATTCTCGGCATCGAAACCTCATCGTTCATTGCGATTTTTGCTTCAGCCGGTGTCGCAATCGGTATGGCATTGAGCGGCACTTTGCAGAACTTTGCCGGCGGTGTGCTTATCCTTTTACTGAAACCTTATCGCATTGGTGATTATATAGAGGCACAGGGTTATGCAGGCACTGTTCGTGAAATACAGATATTTCACACCATTATATCCACCTCTGACAACAAACAGATAATAATTCCTAACGGTGGTCTATCAACAGGGTCGGTCAATAATTATTCTCGAGCCGATTATCGACGAGTCGACTGGACTGTCGGAATTTCTTACGGTGATAATGTTGAGACTGCCCGTAAGGCAATTCTCGAGATACTCGATTCTGACGACCGCATAGTCAAAGGCACAATCGAAGATGACCGTGACCGTCGTGAGGCTCTAAGAGTGGAGGCTGCAATTGCTGACGGAACGGCTGAAGCAGATAACGCCCTTCCTATAGAAAAAAAACGTTCTTGGTGGTATCGTCTTTTCCATCGTAAAGTGAAAAATAAAATCAAGACATGGCAAGAAGAACAGGAAGACAAGGTCAGAATGTTACTTCCGAAAACTGACGGAACAGCAAAGGTGTTCGTCAGTTCCCTCGGCGATAGTGCTGTAGTGCTTACGGTGCGCGCGTGGACCCGTAATGCTGAGTATTGGGCAGTATATTTCTCTGTCAACGAGAGGATATATAACGAACTTCCCGCAGCAGGCATCAACTTCCCGTTCCCGCAGATGGACGTGCATCTCAACGGCTCCCTCGACACAGCGAAAAGCAACTGAAATATATCTACTATTAAATAACCTTAAATAGCCGGGATTATCAGATAATTTTGGCTATTTTTGCATATCCGTCGGACAGAATTGTCCGTCTCTCTCTTACGGTATAACGGTCTCCTCTGTTCTCTCTCTTTCCAAGCGGCTGATGTGCCGCTCTTTGGCTCGATATATAAAAAAGAACAACATAAATGACAAGTAAATGGAATTATCTATCCCATTCCACAGACGAACAGAGGCATGACGAACTTACGAGGCGTTTCGCTAATTGCGCGCCTATAAGTGAGCTGTTGCTGCAAAGAGGTATAACGACTCTCGCTGAGGCAGAGAAGTTCTTCCATCCCTCGCTGCGCGACCTTCACGACCCGTTTCTGATGCCCGACATGGACAAGGCGGTTGACCGTCTAAACCGTGCAATGGGAGCGAAAGAAAAAATCATGGTCTACGGCGACTATGACGTCGACGGTACTACTGCTGTCGCCCTTGTCTACCGTTACCTTCAGAATTTCTATTCTGAAATTGACTATTATATTCCGACCCGCTATGACGAGGGATACGGCATATCGCGCCGATGCATCGATTCTGCAGCTGAGGAGGGAATAAAACTTATAATTATTCTCGACTGCGGCATCAAGGCTATCGATGAGATTGCTTATGCGAAGGAGCGTGGCATCGATTTCATAATCTGCGACCACCATGTTCCTGACGAGCAGTTGCCCCCGGCAGTTGCGATTCTTAATCCCAAACTCGAGGGCTCGACCTATCCCTGTCAGCATCTCTCGGGCTGTGGAGTCGGTTATAAATTCATGCAGGCGTTCTCGATAAGTAACGGTATCGGAACAGCCGAACTCGACAGCATGCTTGATCTTGTGGCGGTAAGTATTGCTGCTGACATCGTGCCGATGGTAGATGAAAACCGCGTGATGGCATATGTCGGACTGAAGCGTCTTAATTCCAATCCCAACATGGGGCTTCGTGCAATCATCCGCACATGCGGTCTCGGAGGAAAGGAAATCACAATCAGCGATGTCATATTCAAAATCGGTCCGCGTATAAATGCGTCGGGTCGTATGCAGAGCGGACGCGAAGCCGTCGAACTGCTTGTCAGCCGCGACATGAAGGACGCCACGCGCCGCAGCATTGCAATCGACCAGTATAATAAAGACCGCAAGGAACTTGACAAACGGATTACCGAAGAGGCTAATGCTATTCTTGAATCCCGCGGAGAAATGGACTCTGACAAACGCTCTATTGTTATTTACAACAAAGATTGGCACAAGGGCATTATCGGCATTGTCGCATCTCGACTGACCGAACTTTATTACAAGCCGGCAGTCGTGTTGACTTTTGCCAACGGACTTGCAACGGGTTCATCGCGCTCAGTCCAGGGTTTTGATGTCTATAAGGCTGTTGAATCAACCCGCGACCTTCTTGAAAACTTCGGCGGTCACACTTATGCTGTCGGTCTGTCGATGAAAGAAGAGAACATCCCCGAATTCACACGCCGCTTTGAAGAATATGTCGCCGCCAATATACTTGACGAGCAGCTTACGCCTCAGATTGATATAGATGCGGTTATATCGTTCGGTCAGATAACACCTGAATTTGTTTCGACTCTGAGCCTGTTCAATCCATTCGGTCCCGGTAATCAGAAACCGACTTTCTGCGCTCGCCGCGTGAAAGATTTCGGTACGAGCAAGCTCGTCGGTAAGGCACTCGAACATATCAAGCTCGAACTCGTGGATGATACGTCTGGCAAGGTGTTCAATGCGATAGCTTTCAACTCCGCCCGTTATTTCGACGATATCCATGCAGGAAAGCCGTTTGATATCTGTTTTACCATTGAGGAAAACAAACATCGTAACGCGGCTTCGACCCTTCAGTTACTCGTAAAGCAGATTCACATCTGCGAAGATTGATTTTCCGGAACAGCGATGACCACGCCCGTCGACATATTGCGGCGCTATTGGGGTTACGATTCTTTTCGTCCCCTTCAGGAAGATATTATTCAGTCGTTGTTGTCGGGTAAAGATACTATCGGATTGCTTCCCACGGGTGGTGGCAAGTCGATAACGTTTCAGGTTCCCGCGTTGATTTTCGAAGGTCTGACAATTGTCGTCTCACCGCTTATCTCTCTGATGAAAGACCAGGTCGACAACCTTTTTCAACGCGGCATTCGTGCCGTTTATTTTCATTCCGGACTGACACGCCGCGAGACAAAGCTCGCTCTTGACCGTTGCCGTCTCGATAAGGTTAAATTGGCTTATATATCTCCCGAACGCCTGAAACAGAAAACCTTTATTGACGAAATGCGACAGTGGCGCGTGTCGGCGATAGTGGTCGATGAAGCTCATTGTATTTCTCAATGGGGCTATGATTTCCGTCCGTCTTATCTTGCCATCAGCGAATTGCGTTTGCTTTTCCCTGAGGCTCCAATGCTTGCTCTGACTGCTTCTGCGACTCCCGAAGTAGTTGCTGACATCGCCGATAAACTCGCGATGAAGTCTCCGCAGATTTTTTCAAAAAGCTTCGCACGCGACAATATCAGTTACATCGTCCGACGCGACGAACATAAAGAGGGCAGGTTGCTGAAAGTGCTTGCAAACACATGCGGCTCATCAATCGTCTACGTCAGGTCGCGCCGCCGCAGTCGCGAATTGGCTGCCGCCATTCGGGCTGAAGGTATTTCTGCCGAATATTATCATGCAGGATTGTCGCCGGAAGAAAAGGCAGACCGTCAGGATAAATGGAAGAATGGAACGATACGTGTTATAGTCGCCACAAATGCTTTCGGTATGGGTATCGACAAGCCTGACGTACGAGTTGTGGTGCATTATGACCTTCCGTCTTCACTCGAAGAATATTATCAGGAGGCAGGTCGCGCAGGGCGTGACGGGCTACCGTCCTATGCCGTGCTTCTGGTCTCGAAATCTGACAAAGCACTGCTGACACGAAGGCTCGGCGAAGCCTATCCGCCGAAGGAGTATATATTACGTGTCTACGAACTTCTTGGAAATTTCCTTGACATAATAGTCGGCGGGGGGTATAATAAGGTTTATGAATGTGACTTCAACCGTTTCTGTTCGGTTTTCAAACTTCAGCCTGCTGTGACGCGCAGTGCGTTGTCAATATTAACCCGTTCGGGCTATATAGAGTATTCCGATGAGTCCCTGACAATGTCGCGCATTATGATTCTCGTGGATAAATCCGAGTTCTATAGCCTTGCTCTCGATGATGCTACGGAGTCTGTGTTTCAAGGAATATTGCGCATCTATCCTGGGTTGTTCGCCGATTATGTGCAAATCAGTGAATCGCGTATAGCCCTGTCTCTCGGTGTGACAGAACTTGCCGTGACATCTGCGCTTGTGACGTTGTCGCGTATGCATGTGATTCATTACATTCCGCGTCGTCTCACACCTTACGTCTACTATCCGACTTCACGTGAATTGCCGCGCTATCTCGTAATACCTCGGACTGTCTATGAGGAGCAGCGGGCGCGTTTCGAAAAGCGTCTTGAAGCCATCCGGCGTTTTGCGTTCAGCGATGATTGTTGCCGTTCACAGATTATGCTTGAATACTTCGGTGAAACCGATGCTGCCGAATGTGGAATTTGTGATGTCTGTCGTGACAGGCTTCGTCGCGAACCTTCCGAAGAGCAGCGTCTGCAGCTTATCGAAAATATCATGCGGTTAGTTGCAGATGCGGGCGAAATGAAAATAGAAAGCATACTGTCGGCATATTCGACACGTCGTAAGATTGTGACTGAAATCCTGCGGCAGTTGGCGGACGAGGGTAAATTGCGTATCGTGGGAGACTGTGTTTTACACATCTGTTGACCTTTTGCGCAGATTTCTCCGGCATATTTACATTAATTAATCTCTTTTAGCGGCTTGTAATGCGGATTTCAGGCTGCTGAAACGTTATATTATCGTAGCGTAAAAAGAAAGAGATACGCATCATTAACATCCCTCGTCCTCTTATTCTGATTGTGAAACCCGAATCTGAGGCTCTCATAAATAAATAGTTGAAACGTAGGAGAAGGTGTGCCAAAAGCAAATTTTGACACACCTTCTTTGGATTACGTTTTGTTCTTCTATCCTTTTTTATTACCTTTGCCGTTACAGACCATTTCGCAGAGGCCTGGTCATGGGTTTATGCGGGGTGGGAATGTGGGAGGTGTTATTTTGCCTCCGAAACATACATAATGAAAAGCGTATACTCGACGCTCTTTCTTGGCTTGTAGGAATCTGGAAAATTTCATGTTGAGTCAAGGATGAGACAGCGGTAGACGCCTAATGTGGATATGCATAATCTGCTGTATGGGAGTCGATGCGTTAAACATCGCCACTTATGGCATATATCATATCTCGCGTGAGGTCTCTGCGTTGTCCGTTCTACTCAACAGGGCAGTTCCAGAGCCTCTACAAGCGTGAACGGACATCAGTACGGCTTCGCGCTTTTCTTTTTATTATTAAATGCCAATGTGGAAGCCCGGCGGCTGTAATAAAAACAATGGCAAGCAAGGACTGCGATTGTATCAATGGCAAGTTTCCGTTATGTTGCATCAAGACATCTTGTTGTGACTGTGATTCTGTTGCGACTCTTGAAAGAGAACATAAAGCATTTGAAAGAAACTGCTTTCCAGAACACCTAAGTGAAATAAAATCTATCGTTGACTGCATCGCAGGAGTTCATAATATTTTTTACCTGTTGATGTCCCGATTGCAAGTCATATGAATAGCTATAAGAATTGTAATACGAGGCAAAAAATGGATATTGCTAAAAACACCTAATTATTAAATAATAACTTCAAAATCAAAACGAGAATGAAAAAACTTTTACTTTCAATGTTGGGAGTTCTGATTGCTCTTCCGACTTTCGCCCGTGACTTTACCTACCTCTATGAGGGACAGACGGTGACTTACACTGTCATTGACGAGGATGCAAAAACCTGTATGACAAAGGAAGGATATACAGTCGTTGACGAGGATAAGGATAAAAAAAATTATGTGCCGAAAGACGGTCTTTCGGGGGATATTCAGCCTGGAAATATTATTTCAGGAGAATTAATCTTACCTGAAAATCCCAAGGACGGACAAACCGAATATACATTAATCAAAATAGGTGATGCTTCCTTCTATCAACAAAGAGATTTATTTTATATTCAATTTCCCGAAACTCTTGTTGAAATAGGTTCTAATGCTTTTGATGGATGTAGTTCTTTGACTTTTGATGAGATTCCTGCGTCTGTTGCAACCATAGGTATAAGTGCATTTACCGGATGTGGCTCGCAAACATCAATCACCCTCCCCGAAGGACTCACGAATCTCGGAGAATCTGCCTTTTCCGAGATGCAAAACTTGAAGAGAGTAGTTCTATTCTCAGAACTTAAAGAAATTCCTAATGGTCTTTGTAGCAAGTGCTCTAATCTGGAAACTGTATATCTCCCTAAAAAAGTAACCAAAGTTGGAGATTACGCGTTTGAATATACTGCTATTGAAGAGATTATATTACCCCAGACGATTGAAGTAATTGGAGAACATGCCTTTCAGTATGCTAAGATGCAAAAAATAGTTTGTCCTGAAAACCTTAAAGAAATTCGAGACTATGCATTTAATGGCAACTTAAAAAGTATAATATTCAATGAAGGTCTCTTAAAAATTGGTGGCTATGCCTTTTATGGACATAATTTTCCGGAAATTAACTTTCCCTCTACTCTACAAGAAATTGGAGAAGAGGCATTTCTTACAAACTTTCCTAATTTCATCGGCAGAATTATACTTCCTAACTCATTAACGACCATTGGTTCTCGAGCATTATGGGGATCAGGAATTGGCGAGATTGTGATGGGAGAAGGGATTACAAAATTAACTGGAGAATATCCCGTCGCCGCTGATATTCTGACTATAGGAAGTAAGGTAAAAAGTGTCGACGTTGGATCATTGGCATTTGGATCGATTCTTCGTATGAAGTCAAAGACACCCCCTACCGTCAACGGCGGCGCATTTAATCTTACACAAGAACGGATTGATAATATCACATTTCTTGTACCTGATGGAGCGAAAGCCGCATATGAACGTAACCCTGCATGGAGAATATTTAATATCGTAGAAGAATCAGAAGCCGAAGTCTCTGTTCATGTCGATGGAGTCCCTATTACAGAAGAAGTGCGTTTACAATCAGGCATAATGCCCTCGCTTGTAACCAAGTTACATGTAACCGGTACATTGGCAGAGAGTGACTGGCGTCTGATTCGTGAGAATATGGTATCACTGATTTCTATTGACTTGTCAAGAATCACTAACGATGAGATACCTGATGGCGCGTTTGAAGGGAAAAATTTACTTACGGAGATTATTTTACCTCGTGGACTTAAAAAAATCGGTAATAGTGCATTCAAAGGATGTCATCTTATTGATTTACAGGAAATTCCTGAAACAGTAAAAGAAATAGGTTCATATGCATTTCAAAATTGCAACATGCTATCAATAACTAAATTACCAAATGATCTCGAGCAGATTAATAGTCTCACATTCTCTGGATGTAGTATGTTATCGATAACAAAACTTCCAGATGCGCTTAGACTCATATACCCCAATGCTTTTGAAAATTGTATATCTCTAAAATCTATAATTGCCGGCGAAAATCTGAGTCAAGATGGAAATGAAGCTCCAACTACTCTTAAGGCAATATTTAAGGGATGTACTTCTCTTGAATTTGTGGATTTTAGTGCGTCAAAACTACAAAGAATAGATGAGGAAAACTTTGCCAACTGCACAAGCCTAAAGCAAATTCTTTGGCCCAATAATCCTTTCACAATTGGTTATGGAGGATTTATGAATTCGGGTCTTGAAATGATTGAAATACCCGACTATGTGATTGAAATCGGGAATAAAGCGTTTGCGGGTACTAAATTAAGAGGCATTAATATCCCCGAAGGAACAGAAGGAATAAGCCTTGACATAGTATTTAACTGTTCTCGTTTGCTCAGCATCAATATGCCCGTGACACTCAAAACTATAAAAGAACCTGTACAACCTGAATATGGTGAAGGATTACCTGCAACAATTTCTGCGCTTACTTGTGCAGCAATTGAAGCCCCTACAGCCGGAACAGGCACATTCTCTGGGTTGAGTGCACGCCGTTGTAGTTTGGCAGTTCCTCGCCAATCCTACCGTTCATATCTTAACGCACCTCAATGGGGTATGTTTGCCAATCTTGTAAACTCGCTTGATGTAACAATTCCCGAAGATGTGGAAGTGACTGCGGTCGATGAGGAAGAATATCAGAAAATCGTGGAAGAAGAGACTTTGCTATCAGAAGCAGAAACTGCGTATGAAGAAGATGATGAAAACGAAGAGCAGTCTGTGCGAGTGAAAGCCCGTAAAGCAGCCCGTGAAACATATGTCAATAACGGCAGCAATTATGCCCGTCTGTTTAATGGTGCAACACTCGGCTCGCCTAAGACGTCGAAAGGAACCCGTATATTTATAAACACAAAGGGCGATGCGAAGATTAAAGCCGTGTATTATAATGAAAGAAACATTACTGCAGAACTTGAAGGCAATTCGCTGTTATTACCTGTCAGTGCCAACGGTAGTCTGCGCATCGATGCTATACCTGCAGGTTTGGAAGATACAATTATTGATAATAGCGATGAATTATCCACAGCTACTTGTACTGCTTATGACCTCGTCGGTCATCCCGTATTCTCAGGCTTACGCACTGACTTTGAAAAGTCGGTTGCTCCCGGTCTCTATATCGTCAAGTGCGGCTCAAAGACAACGAAAGTTCTTGTAAGATAACCTAAAGCTTACATATATTAACGAGGGGCTGTGTCAATAGGCGCAGCCTCTTCTTTATGTTTGAATGAATTATTTCATTGACGTGTATATAGCTAAAATTTTGTAAATTTGCAGAGATGAAGTCTGTGATGCGGTCCATAATACTGGTGTCGGTTGTGATGTTGCCCTTAGTGGCGGCAGGGCAAGATATTACGTTGTACGACTCGCTTGACGAAGCTATTGAGGCGGAGATTGAAGGTATTGATTTCAGCGATATGTCGGAGGTCGATGAATTTGCCATTTGTGGTCATTCGATAGTTCCGGCTGAAGTTATGACCGCATTTGTGCGGCGTCATAATGCAGACTTTGACCCGGAAATCGCCGAAGAATATATTAATGTGGGGCGCACTTACGGTATCCGCGGCGATATCGCCTTCTGTCAGGCGATACTCGAAACCGGTTGGTTTAGGTTTGACCGAGGCACAGCGGTAGAACCGTCACAGCATAACTATTGTGGACTCGGAGTTGTTACCAAGGGTTTACACGGTGCTTCTTTCATCACGGTTCATGAAGGGGTGACAGCTCATATTCAGCACTTGTATGCCTATGCTAAAACAGAGCCGCTACCGGAAGGTGAAATTCTCGTCGACCCTCGGTTTTCAGCTGTCAAGCGCGGTATAGCTCCCGAATGGTCAGACCTTAACAACCGTTGGGCGATGAATCCATACTACGGTTCAAAGATACTCAAAATCTACTCCGATTTACGAGGTTATTAAACTGCAATTGCCCCGGACGGAAATAATCCGAGCGGGGCAACCTTGCAGAATTATATAACATTCAACCATCAAGAGGTCGAGAGTGACACGACCATTCATCATCGTGCTAATAAACTAACAACACTTGGTTTCGGAAAGTTCACTCCATTTTCGAAAATCCATAATAATATTCCATTTTTCTTATTGACACAGGTTGCATTTTGAAAAAATCGTGGTTGGCGGGCTGATTCTCGCTTTTATTTCGTACCTTTGCGGCTTCAAAAGGTAAAAAAGACTTATAAAGGTACAATTATTCTATGAGGTTTTCTGAGGCTATCGACTTCCAACCTAAGTTGTTTGGAGCCTTGCGTCATTATAGCATGGCGCGACTTAAAGAAGACGTTATCGCCGGCATTGTTGTCGGCATCGTCGCTCTTCCACTTGCAATTGCATTCGGTATCGCATCGGGCGTGAGTCCGACAATCGGTCTTATAACCGCTATAATTGGCGGTTTTCTTGTGTCGTTTTTCGGCGGAAACTCCGTTCAGATTGGCGGTCCGACAGGTGCGTTTATCGTAATTGTCTATAACATCATTGCCCAGTTTGGTCTTCACGGACTTGCCATCGCAACATTCATGGCTGGTGTTATATTGTTGCTTATGGGTCTTTTCAGGCTCGGAACGGTTATTAAGTTCATACCTTATCCGATTGTGGTCGGTTTTACAGCCGGTATCGCCCTTACTATTTTTTCGACACAGATTAATGACTTCTTCGGTCTTGGTCTCCGTGATATTCCAGGTCAGTTCATCCCTAAATGGATAATGTATTTCCGGAATTTCGGTAATGTCGCGCTCCCGACCCTTGTGACCGGACTTGTGTCACTCCTTATTATAATATTGACACCTAAGATTTCGAAAAAATTGCCGGGCGCACTTATCGCTATTATACTTGTGACGGCGGGATGTTGGATAATGAGTGAGAACTTTGACTGGTTTGCCGTAGAGACTATCGGTGACCGCTTTGGTTCGATGGCAACCGATATACCGACTCCTCACGGTTTCGAACTCAATATGGCGACAATAAATATGTTGCTTCCGTCTGCTTTCACAATTGCCGTGCTCGGAGCAATTGAATCTCTGCTGTCAGCGACGGTTGCCGATGGTGTCACAGGTTCACACACCAACAGTAACACCGAACTTATAGGGCAGGGCATAGCCAATATCGCAGTGCCGTTCTTCGGAGGTATTCCTGTCACAGGCGCCATAGCCCGTACAATGACCAACATATCAAACGGAGGGCGCACACCTGTAGCCGGAATTGTTCATTCGCTTGTCCTTCTGCTGATATTCCTTTTCCTTATGCCGCTTATCAACTATGTTCCAATGGCATGTCTTGGTGCCGTGCTGATGGTTGTGGCTTACAACATGAGCGGATGGCGTACGATAGTCGGAATCTTCAAGGCTCCTAAAAGCGATATATCTGTGCTGATAGTAACCTTCTTGCTGACTGTAATTTTCGACCTCACTATTGCAATTGAAATCGGTTTGCTCCTCGCTGTTGTCCTCTTCCTGCGTCGTGTGACTGAAAATACAGAAATCAAGGTCTATTCGGAGCAGCTTGACGTCGCCGAAGGCACAGACCTCAGCCAGAATCATCATGAAGTGCTTGATGTAGCGAAAGGTGTGAGTGTTTACGAAATTGACGGTCCGTTCTTTTTCGGAGTGGCTACAAAATTCGATGAACTTATGCGTTCTACAATGGGCGAGAAACCGCTTGTACGCATAATCCGAATGCGAAAAGTATCGTTTATAGACGCCACGGGTCTCCATAACCTTGAGATACTTATCTCGTCATCAAGAAAAGAAGGCATCCACATTGTCCTTTCCGGAGTAAAGCCGAACGTACGCGAAGCGCTTGAACACGCCGGAATAGATAAAATGATTGGTGCTGACCATATATGCGACCATATCACGAAAGCAGTCGTAATGGCCAATAATCTGGTTAAGACTCTGTCTAAAAAAGTTGTATCATAGTCGAAAATTGCCGATAATTTAGCGTTTTTCAAGTTTTTTGCTATTCATATCATAAAAAACGCGAAAAATGTTTTGATGATACAAAAAAAGACAATAACTTTGTAGCGTTTTTGAAGCTTAAACAATATTGTTTTATTTATTAAATTCAATCGAAATGAAAAAGTTAGTTTTATTACTTGCTGTTGTATTCAGCGTTTCTCTTTTCTCTTGCGGTAACAAGGCTGCAGAAACTACAGAAGCTCCCGAAGTTGAAGCTACTGAAGTAGAAGCTGTTGCTGTTGAAGCTCCCTGCTGCGAAAACGACTCTTGCAAGGGTGACTCTTGCCAGGCTGACTCAGCTTGCTGCGCTGCCGCTGCTGAAGTTGTTGAAGCAGTTGCTGAATAATTCAGACTATTCCAACGAAATTTATTGCGGTTCACCCGCAATCATCAAAAAGAGACTGATATCACTATCAGTCTCTTTTTTTGCTGTCCGATAAAACTTTTTAAGGGGGTATAATTAGGGTGATCTTATATCGAACTCTCGTTAATTATATCGGTTGTCAGAGCAAACGATGAAATTCTTGAATTGTATAATCACTACCAAAATATTGGTATAAACTTTATTATAACTCTGGGCATAATAATACTCATGTATTATTTCTCTTTGAAAAAGATTGACAAGTTGTCAGAAAATAGATTAGTCAACAAGAATGATGAGGGTACGTTGTCTGAATAAGAATTTTATGAGTTAATACAAAAAGCGCCAGCATATTCCGATGCCGGCGCTTTTACTGGAGTTATTTGGGAGTTTTATTTACCGTTGATGCGTTTGTTTTTGCATTGCTTTTTGTATTTGGGGTAGGCTTTGGCAACAAGTTCCTGAGCAAGTTCAGGGGTGTCGGTAGTCATGAAATCAACTCCGTCGTTGATTGATTCGATGATTCCGCGTTCAGTACCGAGTGTCCAGATATTGATTTCCATGCCGAGCTCGCGGCAACGGTCCATGTAGGTCGGATTTTCCTGCCATACGCCGTAAGCGTAGTCACAACCTGTGCAGCCGTTGGCTTTAGCTTCTTCGGGAGTCCACTTCTGTCCCCAGAGGAATTGGATGGGGCGTTTAACTTTTTTCTTGGCGAGTTCCTGACAAACGTATTCTGAGAAAGAAATGAAATATGTGCGGTTAAGCAATTTATATTTTTTCAGGAGTCGCAGACATTCATCGATGCATGCTGCATTCTTTTCGGGAGTGCTGTGGACTTTGATTTCGAGCACGAGGTCTATGTCAAGATTTTTTGCTGTTTTAAGAAATTCTTCAAGCGTGGGGACGTTTTCGCCGTTTTCAAGCTTTTGTGCGCAGATAACGTCGGAAGGATTATCCTGAACTGAAAGACCGTTGATCACGCCGTCATGGTTGAGAACGACAACGCCGTCGGTGCACATCCATACGTCAAATTCAGAGCCGTCAGCACCGATTGAATCAGCTTTAACAAGCGAACGGATAGAGTTCTGAGCAGAACCTGGGGCCTGCCAGTAACCGCGATGAGCTACGATTTTGGGACGTTTTGCATCCTTCGGCGCGTCGATGACAGTCTGTTTGCGCAGTTTCATTGCCATTTCGGGATAGTTGGTCGTAAGATAGTCGAAACCGTCTTTGAATGCGTTGACCATGCGAGTTTCGTCGTCGACAGTCCAGATGTTGGTGAGCAGACCGAGTTCCTTACATTTTGTAAATGCTTCCGGCTCTTTTTCCCAATAAGTATATGCGTAATCGCAGCCGTCAGCTCCGATTTCTTTCATCTGTTCGGGTGTGCTCTTTTCTCCCCAGAGGTGTGAAACGGGGCGGTCAGTCAGTTTGGGAAGTTCTTCACAAACGACAGTGGAGAAAGATATATATTGTGTGCGGTCTGCAAGTCCGAATTCGTTAATCATGTCGACGCATACTTTTGCAACTTCGCGTTCACGTTCGGGAGTGGAGTGACCTTTGATTTCGAGAACGAGATCTATTTTGAGGTCTTTTGCAACATCTAGGAACTGACGCAGGGTAGGTAAGTTTTCACCGTTCTCAAGTTTTTGTGCACAGATGGTGTCAGAAGAAGTGCTTGTCACCCAATGTCCGTTGATGAGACCGTCATGATTCAGGACAAGGACACCGTCAGATGTCATGTAAACGTCAAATTCGGATGCGTCCGCGCCGATTGAATCGGCTTTGACAAGCGAACGGATAGAATTTTGTGCTGAACCGGGTGCTGTCCAGTAACCTCGGTGAGCAACAATTTTTGTCGGAGCGGCATTTGCGGCTACAAAACCCGCAAATATCGCTGCCATGCATAGTAAATGCTTTTTCATTGCAATGATTTTATTGGTTTTTTAGGTTTGAATAGTTGTCATTAGCTTTCAACAAAGGTAGCTAAATTTTGCAACTATTTTGCATCCACAAAACGGAAACTTTAGCAATGAAAGAAAACTTAACATTTCTTCTTTCGAAAAGAAGAGGTGTTATGTCTATATTATTTATACAAGAAGCGTTTGATTGACTGTTTGGGCGTTTTTTCGAAAGGAGTGTCGACCAATTCAAAACCGTCGACGCGTTCGTAAGGAGCGACCAGCGTGTTAAGTTCTTTTCGGTTGACTTCCATCTGGTTTTTCAAACCTTCTGCATCAAGTCCTTCTGCCTGAGCTGACTCAATATCGGGGAAAATAAGGGCTGTGAGACCGCCGTTTCGTTCGACAATTATGCTCTCGCTGACATATGGCATGTTGTTGAGTTTAGCCTCAATTTCTTCAGGATATATGTTCTGACCGGTAGCACTGAGTATCATTGTTTTATATCGTCCCTTGATGAATACGGTGCGGTCATCAGGCTCTCCCAGCGTTCCCATATCGCCTGTGTGTAGCCAACCGTCTTCTTCGAGAACAGCCTCAGTGGCATCCGGATTTTTATAATAGCCTTTCATTACATTCACACCTTTGACCATGATTTCGCCCAATTCGGCACCTTCTTCCCGGAGGATTTTCGCTTTCATCAGACCTCTAAGGGTTCTTCCTGATGAACCGGTTGTGAATCTGCGCCATGGACTATAACTTATGAGCGGACCGCATTCTGTCATGCCGTAACCGACCGTAAACGGGAAATGAATCTTCTGAAGGAATGCTTCTACTTCAGGGTTCAGTGGTGCGCCCCCGACAATGACTTCCTCGAACTGTCCGCCGAAAGCATTGACGAGCTTGGCTCGTATGCGGCTATATATAGCTTTGTCAAGCATAGGCACGGAAAGCACCCACCTTATCGACGGTTTGGAAATCATCGGAAGGATAACCTTTTTATATATTTTTTCGAGAATCAAAGGCACACAGATGACCAGTGACGGTCTGACTTTCTTCATCGCGGTCAGAAGAAGTTGCGGAGTCGGTTGGCGACCCAATACGGTCACGTGGGTACCGGTAGCCATTGGTACGAGCATGTCGAACGCACACGCATAGGCATGGGCGAGTGGTAGGAAAGCAAGTGCTCGTGAGCCTGAGAAGTGCAACCTTGAACGGATACCGAACACAACGTTGCCCCATAAATTGCGGTAGCTGAGCATGACGCCTTTAGAGAAGCCGGTTGTGCCTGACGTGTAATTTATCACTGCGGTATCGTTTTCGTCACGAGGAGTGTATTTTATATCTTCTTTATTGAAGCCATTGGGATATCTTTTGTTGAAATTGCGTGTGAGCGAGCGTATTATCGTTGACGGTGCTTTGCTCTTGCGCGTTTCTTGATTGATATAACGTTCCTGGCGTTCTGCGATTACTTTTCTGGTTTCAAGACTTACCACGCAGTTAATCTCCGGCAGCGCAGCCATATCCATTTTCTCCCAGATGCTTTCATTGATAAATAATAGATTTGCATCGGAATGATTTATAATGTTTTGAGCATCGGTCGGATTGAATTCATGAAGTATAGGCACTATTACCGCTCCGTAAGTGATTGTACCCATGAAAATAACTATCCAGTTGGCTGAGTTTCGCCCCATAAGTGCGATTTTATCCCCGGGCTTCACACCCGCCTGATCGAAGAAAAGATGCAATCGGGCGATTCGTTTTGCAAGATGACCGTATGTCATAGTCCGACTTCCGTAATCACTTATCGCCGGGAGAGTGAAATTACTTACGAATGATTGCCTGTAGATTGTCAGCAAGTCAGGATATTGAGAGTATTCTTTGGCTATGTTGTCCATTGGTAATAGTTGAAACGTTGATTGAAAGTAGATTTATATAATCTTTCTTAAAATAACAAACCTGCATACGGCTTTGTTGCAAGCCTATGCAGGTTTAATAAGATATAGGTAGTTAACCGAGTTTTTCGGTCAGGGATTTTTTGATGTCGCCGAATACATTGTCAACATTACCGTTGCCGTCGATTGCATGGTATTTGCCTTCTGTAATATAGAAATCGCGCAGAGGTGATGTCTGGTTATGATATACGTTAAGACGTTCTTTAATGGTATCGATATTGTCATCGGCGCGACCTGACTCCTTGCCTCGCTGAAGCATACGCTTGATTAGGTCGTCTTCGTTTACTTCGAGACCTACGACAGCATGAACTTTAGTTCCTCGTTTGGCAAGCATGTCGTTGAGTGATTTTGCTTGGTCGATTGTGCGGGGAAAGCCGTCGAAAATCACACCTTTGGAAGTTAATTCTGGATTGCTGTCGAGCACATCTTCAAGCACCTTTATCATCAGGTCGTCGGGAATAAGATGTCCTTGCGAAATGTATTCGTTTGCCACAGTGCCGAGCTCGGTTCCTTCGGCAATATGACGGCGCAAAAGCTCGCCGGTTGAAATATGATGGAGTCCGTATTCATCGATGAGGCGTTCGCTCTGAGTGCCTTTTCCGCTGCCGGGAGCTCCGAAAATAACGAGATTGAGCATTTGTTTTATGTTTGTAAGTATATGTGTAGTGATTGGTTCTTTATTTGTTTTGTCAGTCTTTCAGGACGTATATGTCGTTGAGGTCGCGCGCCTTTTCGTTGATATCGAGACCGAAGCCTATGATGAATTTTTTAGGTATGCTGAAGCCTACATAATCCGGCTTTATCGGTTTTTCGAGGGCATCTGGCTTAAACAGTAGCGTTGCGATTTTGACGTCGGCGGGATTTTTTTCTTTGAGCGTTGCGATGAGATTGTGGATTGTGTTACCCGTATCAACGATGTCTTCAACGATAATGACTGTCCGGCCTTCAATGTCTTTTTCAAGCCCCATGAGCTGCTTTACCTTACCGGTCGTGCTGGTGCCGTCATAACTTTTGAGACGGATAAAAGCAATTTCTCCGTCAATACCTTCGGCAGCGCGGAAGAGGTCAGATGCAAAAGGAAATGCCCCGTTCAGCACACAGAGGAACAAGGGCATTTTGCCTGCGCAGTCGCGCGTTATGTCTTTGCCCAGCTCTTTGATGCGGGCATCGATTTCTTCTCTCGAAATGTACGGCACGAAAGTCATGCCTTCATATTTCACTTCTTTCATCGCAGATTTCAAAAATAATTACGCAAAGTTAATCATTTTTTTCGATTGCGAGGGTATTTCTAAAGCCAGAAAAGTTCGTTAACAGTCTCCATGGGGTCGCAAGAGCCCATGCGATTGTCAGAGTGACGCGCTTTGCGGGTCTTGTCAGGACTTGTGTGGTGGTGTGCTTTATATAAAAAAGCGTTGTGGCGGAGGACACAACGCTTTGGATATTTAGGCTTTGGGAGCGGGGTTTGTTGGAGGTTGTTGAGCTGCTTGCGCTTCGGTGCTTGTGGCTTGTGACTGTTGGGCGGCGAGTTCCTGAGCCGTTTCGGTGATGACCATCGTGCGCGGCGGACGCTTCGGCATCGAACGAGTCGACGAGGGTGCATCGGGAGATTTCGGATTCTGGAAGAAGGGATAGGGTATACCGTAGACCTGATCAATGTCACCGCCGGGGCTAAGGAAGCCTTCGACAACTGTGTCTCGTCCTGAAGCGTATTCAAAGGTATAGAGTTCGAATGCCGAAAGCATCGCGGCGAGGTGTTCGAAAATTGAGTCCTGAATTGCCTCGTAAGCAAACCAAGCCGATGTATTGGCGAAGCAATATACTTGGAACGGAATGCCGACCGAAGTCTGAGCCAATGTCGAGACGAAGCAGTCGTCGACATGCGAAACATGGGGGTTGGCGTCAAGCCACATTTTCATATATGCACGGAATAGACCGAGATTGGTGTCAATTGTGCCGTTGACAAGTCCTGCGGGATTATTAACATCGGCAACCTGACCGGCGGCTTTCTGTTCAAGTTTCTTTGTGATGTAAGCGTCCATAAACGGCACTTTGCGCAGATTATCGAGCATTTCGGGAGTAGCGGGGAGCACACTGTCTGCATCAATCATATAGCTGCGGCAGACGCGACGGGTGTTGCTGACCTGCATAGAGCGGTAGTTGGTGAAACTTCCGCTGACAAGCGAGTAGGGCGGCAGTGATGTCGTTGTCTTATCCCAGTTTTCGACTTTGACTGATGTGAGAGTTACTTCAGTAACAGTTCCGTTGGCATCAGTACCGTGAACAGCAATCCAATCGCCGACATGGAGACTGTCATTTTCAGAAAGCTGCACTCCCGCAACAAGACCGAGAATACTGTCTTTGAAAATTAACATCAGCACAGCCGCGAAACCGGCGAGACCTGCAAGAAGCGATGCGGGCGACTTATCAACGATTATCGCAATGATGATTATTGCTGTAATAATCCACAATATCACTTTTACAAGTTGCGCCAGACCTTTGAGAGGCAGTTTCTTTTTGTTTTCGCGATTATCAATATGCTGCCAGATGGCACTCACAAGAGCTGAGAGTGCGATTGTAATCAGAAATATAATATATATCAAGGTGACGCGTGTCAATATGCTTGCCAACGCATTTTTCGACGAAAGGCTGAATTCGATGAAAATCAGGAATACGAGAGCCGGGATCGTCCGACATACTTTTGTGAAGAAGTTGGCTTGGGTCAGAGCCTTGTATGTATCGTTTGTCCAACGCTTGGAAATTTGACGGACAATTGACAGGATAAGCCACTTGGCAATGTAGCCGACGACAAGAGCTATGCCGAAAACAACGGCGGCATAGAGGATTGTAACAATGGTTTTGTTATTGTCAAGACCGAAAATGCTGAGAAGCCAATCAACGACTTTCATTATCCAAGTCGCTACCACATAGGTGCTTCCGGACGCTGCACCGGCAAAATGTTCGGCATCAATCGGCTTATCGACCGGAAAGGGTATGATAGGAGAGGCGCACAAAATATTAAACATGATGAATTGATGAATTAATGAATATTAAAATATCTACAAATGAAAGGCTGATTTTGTTCGATAGCATCATCGTTTTATTATATAGGAGTGGAAACTGTTTTTTTATTGGATAACCGCTTAAAAGAAAAACTAAAATTATTACTTTTGTAACCATAAAATTGTTTTGTCAGATAATTCTTACACTTAAATGAATATGAAAAAACTTATTGCGTCAGCTTTTGCGATGACTTCAATTATCGGTGTTTTCGCAGCCGAACCGGCTAAAAATGAAAAAGACTCAGTCGAAGCACTCAAATTCACTGAGCTTATCACTATACCGGTGACATCGGTTAAAAACCAGAGTAAATCGGGAACATGCTGGTGTTTCGCCGGCACTTCGTTCTACGAAAATGAAATCCGTAAAGCTACAGGTGATTCACTTGATCTTTCGGAAATGTACTCCGTGCGCCACTGCTATTCAGATAAGGCTGACCGTTTTATAAGGACATACGGTAATGTGAATTTTGCTGCCGGAGGTTCGGTTCTCGATGTGCCTTATGTTTGGACAAATTATGGTGCTGTGCCTGAAGAGGTATATAAAGGTCTCAACTATGGCGAGGATAAACACACTCACGGCGAACTGGATGCGGCTCTCGGTGCATACGTGCGTGCTGTAGTGAAAAAGCCCAACCGCAAGACTATCTCGACTGCATGGCATCAGGGGTTGGAAGGAATTCTCGACGCTTATCTTGGAGCTGAACCTGAAACTTTCGAATATAAAGGTAAGACATATACTCCGAAATCGTTTGCTGCGTCGCTTGGCATTTCCCCCGATAATTATATAGCTCTGACTTCATTTACACACCATCCTTTCTATCAGCCTTTCGCCCTTGAAGTTTCAGATAACTGGCTTTGGGGTCAATATCAGAATGTGCCGCTTGACGAACTTCGTGCCGTGGTAGACAACGCCCTTGCCAACGGCTACACTGTCGTGTGGGCGGCAGACGTAAGCGAGCCCGGATTCAAATGGAAAGAAGGTAAGGCAACTATGCCTGCCGAAACCAATGAGGACCTTAAAGGAACAGAACTGTCACGATGGGTGAAACTCGATGATGAAAATGGGGATAAAAAGGAAGAAACAAAAGCTCCTGAAGAAATTGTCGTCACTCAGGAATCCCGTCAGGAAATGTTTGACCGTCAGGAAACGACCGACGATCATGGCATGGAGATTGTCGGACTCGCAGAAGACCAATATGGTAATAAATACTACAAGGTGAAGAACTCATGGGGAACAGACCAGATTTATGATGGCTTCCTGTATGTATCTATGCCTTATTTCGATGCCAAGACTATTGACATTTATGTCAATAAAAAAGCTCTGCCCAAAAACATAGCGAAAAAACTCGGCATCTGATATATCCGCGCAATTGATTTTCCTGTGAAAAAAATTGGCATACTCTCAGATACTCACTCATGCTGGGATGATCGTTTCGCCATACATTTTAAGGACTGTGACGAAATATGGCATGCCGGTGATGTCGGGGATATCTCTGTAATCGCTCGTCTTGAAGGAGTATGTCCCGTCGTAAGGGCTGTACGTGGAAATATCGATAGCGGGCAGGTTCTGAGACGTTGTCCCGAGATAGAGTCGTTCGAGATTGAAGGTGTGAAAGTGTGGATTACTCATATCGGAGGTTATCCGGGTCGTTATGCTCCCGGGGTTCGTCGTATGCTGGTTGAAGCTCGTCCTCAACTCATGGTGGCGGGTCATAGCCATATTCTTAAAGTTCAGTATGATAAAGAATTGTCGCTTTTACATGTCAATCCCGGAGCGGCAGGTCATCACGGATGGCAGCGCGAGCGCACGCTGATGCGCCTTGTGCTTGATGCTGGCAACATCCGCGACCTCGAAGTCATTGAACTCGGTAAACTAAAAGTTTGAAAACATGAAAAAACTCTTTTTTATATTATTGTTGGTCGGAGCTTTTGCTTCATGTAAGACCTCGGAAGCAAACTACCGTGCTGCTTACGAACGGACAATCGCTTCGCGTGAAGATGCAGAAAAGGAAGAAAACACAATATATGGTGGAGCTCGCCGGCAGCCTTCACAATCATATATGATGAACGGAGCCGACACGGTATGCATCAATGTAAAAAGAGTTTCTCCTCTTGTCGAAGATGGAAAGGTGAAACCCGAGATGAAACAGCTGATGCTTGTTGTCGGTCAGTTCAAACAGAAATTCAATGCCCAGTCGCTTCGCGACCGTGTGGTTCAGAATGGTTATCCCGGTGCGTTTGTCGTACAGACCGGTGAACCGTACTATTATGTTGTGGCTGATTCATATGACAATATTTCTCAGGCTGCCGCAGCATTGGAGGAAATACGAAAAAAAGCACCGATAGTCATGAAAGACCCGGTGCCCTTTATCCTTCGAGACCCTCGTAATTAATCAGTTGCCGAAGCTAAGGGTAGTGTAGAAACGATTGGAGCCGTTATATGCCGTTCCGCCTTGGAAGGTTAGGGTTATAAACTGGTTGCCAGGTCCCCACCAGGACGAACTTATTATACCACCACTGTTCCTTACCTGGAACGGTGCGCCATAGTTCATCACGAGCTGATTATAGACTGTGTTATAACGGCTGAGACTATATGAAGGAGTTGAATAGACGAACTCCGAACCGAAGAGACCATTGTTACCGTAATATAAAGTAGCGTCAGGCCATACAAGATTAAGCATCGGTACATTAGTGACATAGACTGCATTATTGCCATATCCTGTCACAGTGTAGCCGTTATTAATCAGCGCATTTACCGTGAAATTAATTGCAGACCCAAGAGCCACGCCGAGTATCGAATTGAAAGGTCTCCAGCCGGGTGCAGGACGGAATGCCGGTGGTGGAGTGGGACGAAACCAGGGACGGTTAACCGGCATAAGCGGTCTGTGGGGAGGCCGTGGGGGAGGCGGAGCCATGTGATGATTGCCATGAGGTCTGAACCCAGGTTGTTGTGACGGGCGGTTGCTCTGGTGATGGTTGATATTTGGCGTACGGTTGTCGGCAGGTCGATTGTCATGATGGTATTGCGGGTGTTTCTTATTATCATTACCGGGACGCGAGTTGTGGGTTGGACGACGGTTATCGTTGATATGATTTGCACTGCCTGGTCCACGACCTTGATTTCCGGGTCGCTGCTGGCGTTGTTCGGTGCTCTGACGTCCATTTTCATTTTGACGCCCGCGTGCTTCGCTTGTTGCGGGGAATAGCATTGCCAAAGCTATTGCTAATGCGATTGTTCCGGTAATTCTTTTCATAACTCTCAAATTTTATGATTGATGTATATTATTATGATGTTTTACTTACAGAAAAGTTTAATCATACATTTATATATTGCAGGATTTTTGTAAATTTGCAGAAAAATATAGGTGTTCAATAATCTACACAGTCATGAAAGAAGTATCCAGAATTCTTGCAGAAAAATTACTTAGAATCAGTGCTATCAATCTCCAGCCATCTAATCCTTTCGTTTGGGCGTCTGGTTGGAATTCTCCGATATATACCGACAACCGTAAGACACTTTCTTATCCTGATATACGTTCGTTTATCAAGATTGAACTTAGCCGTGTCATTCTCGAACAGTTTGGCGATGCTGAAGTCGTGGCAGGTGTGGCTACAGGTGCGATAGCTCAGGGAGCTATGGTTGCCGACTCACTCGGTCTGCCCTATGTCTATGTGCGCTCGACTCCGAAAGATCATGGTCTTGAAAATCTTATTGAGGGTAATCTCAAGCCCGGTCGTAAGGTCGTTGTCGTTGAAGACCTTATTTCTACGGGAGGAAGCTCGCTGAAAGCGGTCGAAGCTATCCGCGCTGCCGGTTGCGAAGTAGTCGGAATGGTTGCAATGTTCACTTACGGTTTCCCCGTTGCTGAAGAAAACTTCCGCAAGGCAGATGTCAAACTCGTAACTCTCAGCAATTATAACGCTATGCTTGAGACGGCTCTTGATACAGATTATATAAAAGAATCAGATGTCGAGACTCTGAAAGAATGGCGTAAAGACCCTGCTAACTGGACACCGGTCCGCAATGTTGAATAATTTGGCGATGGCTCAGTATAAAAGTAATCCGGTTACCGTACACCGCTCGGCAGAAAGCATTACAGACAAGTTTGCCGACCTTTCGGCTTTCGGCAATGCTCTTGATGCAATGTCTCCGGCTGATCGCGAGCGCATCGGTGATGTCAAGTTTGAAAAAGATTCTATCACAATTGATACCAAGCAAGTCGGAACCATCAGTTTTAAGGTGACTGAAAGAACTCCGTCACGCATTGTCATGAATGCAGTCGGTTCGCCTGTGCCTCTTGACCTCTGCGTAAATCTGACATCGCTGGGCAGTGACGTGACAGAAATAGTTACTTCTATCGATGTTGAGATTCCCGCCATGCTACGACCGCTCATCGGTGGTGCTATGCAGAAAGCCGTCGATCAGTTCGGCGACCTGATGGGTAAACTCAATTCTTAATTTTAACACAAGGTGATTAAACGCTTTTGTTATTCACTTGCTATACTCGCAGCCACGCTTTTCAGCGTTGGCTGCGAGCGTCTTGATGACCAGCGTATTCCTCCGGCTCCCGTCAATATAGCATTTCCGACTGTGGGTGACTGGAATGTGCTTGGGGTCGGTGGAGCTCTTGATTACCGACGTTTTATTAAAGAGGAATTAATTCCGGCTGATTATCATTACTCAGCTATTTCAGCGACAGGCTTCGGAGGAGTGTTGCTCGTCTGTGACGTAAACGGCAATCCTGTCGCCTACGACCTTTCTTGCCCTGTAGAATGTAAACGGGATGTACGCATTTTTGTAAATACGGACGAATTGGTCGGAGAATGTCCCAAATGTCATAGTACATACGATATTTTCACTCTCGGCGGTCATCCTCTCAGCGGTCAGGCGGCAAAAGACGGATTCGGTTTGCGACGGTATAATGTCGGACCAGGACGTGGCGATTATATGCTTGTCAGCAATTGATTCAGACGATAATAAAAAATCCGCAAGATTTTATTCTGCGGATTTTTTTTATAACTGATAATCGTCTGATATTATTTACAATCGCAATGTTCGCCTTTAGGGTCAAGCAGTCTGACAATGTATGCGTCGTTGTCCTCGATAAGTGTTGTCAGATGTTCGGCGTATGCTTCATAATCACTTATCGGATGTTTTGCAACGCCTGATTCGGCGGCTGCTTTTGCTATGGCAGGTGCTACAGTTTTAAGCAGACGTTTGTCGAACGGTTTGGGAAGGATATAGTCGGCACCGAATTTCAGGTCGCTGACACCGTAAGCCATACATAGTGATTTCGGAACCGGCTGTTTGGCGAGTGAAGCGATTGCTCGTGCCGCTCCGACTTTCATTTCCTCATTGATTTCAGTCGCCCGACAGTCGAGTGCCGCACGGAAAATATATGGGAATCCGAGAACGTTGTTTATCTGGTTGGGGTAGTCAGAGCGTCCGGTTGCGAAGATAAGGTCGTCGCGGGTTGCCATCGCAGTATCGTATGCAATCTCAGGATTTGGGTTGGCGAGGGCAAAAACAATCGGGCGCGGAGCCATTGAAGCAAGCATTTCGGGTGTTACGACATCTGCCACTGAAAGACCGAGGAAGACATCGGCGTCTTTCAGAGCTTCGGCGAGAGTGGTAATAGGTCGTGTAGTCGCGAAATGACGTTTTTCTTCGTTAATATCGGTGCGATTAACACTGACTACGCCTTTGCTGTCGCACATGACGATATTCTCTTTTTTCACACCGAGGTGCATATAGAGCTTCGTACATGATATAGCAGCCGCTCCGGCGCCATTGACAACCACACGGACATCTTCGATTTTCTTTCCTTGAATTTCGAGAGCGTTGAGCAGGGCGGCTCCGCTGACAATCGCTGTGCCATGCTGGTCGTCATGCATGACAGGTATGTCGCATTCTTCTTTTAGTCGAGTTTCGATTTCAAAACATTCCGGAGCCTTGATGTCTTCGAGATTTATTCCTCCGAAGGTAGGAGACATAACCTTTACTGCGGCAACAAAACGGTCGGGGTCTTGTTCGTCTATTTCAATGTCATAGCAGTCGAGACCCGCAAATATTTTGAAAAGCAATGCTTTTCCTTCCATAACCGGTTTTGCTGCAGCTGCTCCGATATTGCCAAGACCGAGTACAGCCGTACCGTTTGAGATGACAGCTACCAGATTATTCTTATTGGTATAAAGATATGCGTCATCTTTATTCTTCTCGATTTCCTTACAAGGATATGCCACTCCTGGAGAGTAGGCGAGAGATAGGTCGTCGGGACTGGAAGTAGACTTTGTCGCTACGGTTTCGATTTTACCGGGCATAGGATAGCGATGATAATTCAGCGCTTCTTCTTTTATATCTTTTGACATATTCGATTTGTGTTTTATGTTTACGTTAAAAAAATAACGCACTAACATTAAGATGTGTTTATTCGACAGACAAAGTTAGCTAAAACTATTGGATTGGCGGTGATAATATCGTAAATTTGCGATGTAAAAAATCTAATTCAGAAGCTATGTTGGAAATCAGTGAAATCTTCAATGCAGCCGCAGTGCTAAAAGATGTAGCACGTAAGACTTCGATTATTCCCGCACCACGTATCAATCCCGAATCAGAAGTATATCTGAAGACCGAGAATCTTCAGTTGACAGGTTCTTTTAAGTTACGCGGAGCCTATTATAAAATCTCTCAACTCACCGATGAAGAAAAAGCCCGGGGTGTGATAGCATGTTCGGCAGGTAATCATGCTCAGGGTGTGGCGTTGGGTGCCACTCACAATGGTATAAAGTCGCTGATTTGTCTGCCGGCCGGCGCGCCGATGTCTAAAATTGAGGCAACAAAGAACTACGGTGCAGAGGTGTGCCTCGTTCCCGGTGTCTATGATGATGCCTATGCAAAAGCTTTGCAGCTCCGCGATGAGTTCGGTTATACATTCGTGCATCCGTTCGATGACCCGAAGGTTATAGCCGGTCAGGGAACCATCGGTCTTGAAATTCTTGAACAGATGCCCGATGTCGAGGCTGTCATTGTACCGATAGGTGGTGGCGGACTTATTTCAGGAGTAGCTTTCGCCATAAAGACACTCAGACCTGAAATCAAAGTCTATGGAGTTCAGTCTTCCGGTGCTCCATCGATGGTGACCTCTCTTCAGGAAGGTGCCATTCAACATCTAAATAGTGTTTCGACGATTGCCGACGGCATCGCCGTTAAAGAACCGGGCGTCAATACGTTTGAACTTTGTAATAAATATGTCGACGAGGTTGTGACGGTAAGCGATGAAGAAATTGCGGCTGCGATACTCGCCCTTATCGAACAGCAGAAACTTGTTGCCGAAGGCGCGGGAGCTGTATCGGTTGCCGCGGCGATGTTCAACAAAGTTCCTATTAAAGGCAAGAAGACCGTATGTCTTGTTTCAGGCGGTAACATTGATGTCAATACTTTGAGTCGTGTAATAACCCGCGGACTTTCAAAGAGCGGACGAAACTATACGTTTATCATCGATCTTGACGATAAACCTGGTCAGTTGTCAGGTGTATGTAATGTTGTGGCACAGGAGGGCGGCAATGTCATATCCGTATCGCACGAACGCATCAACAGTAGTTCTGCCATCAACGGATGTACGATACGAATGGAACTTGAAACACGCGACCACGACCATATCAAGGAAATCCGTGATGCGCTCGCCGCAGCAGGATATAAGGTGATGAATTGACACTCACAATAACTCTATGATGACAAAGATTGTAAGCACTTTGGTTTCGGTTGCCGTCTCCATTTCGATGTTGACCTCTTGCTCGTCGGAAAACTATCCGTCCGGTTTGCCCAAAGAAGTTAAAATGGATA
The DNA here is from genome assembly GCA_947175535.1 of uncultured Bacteroidales bacterium. Taxonomy (GTDB): domain Bacteria; phylum Bacteroidota; class Bacteroidia; order Bacteroidales; family Muribaculaceae; genus CAG-873. The sequence continues at coordinate 3,464 of CAMWNF010000013.1, read as the reverse complement.
GGGAGGTTCTATATGATAAAATCAAAGGTGCATGGGCGGGACAGACAATCGGCGTGAGTTATGGCGGTCCTACTGAATTTAAATATCAGGGACGAATAATTCCGGACAGTGTCACGATAGAGTGGGGTGCAGATGATTGCATCAAAAAGTGGATGGACGGATTTCCCGGTCTGTATGACGACGTATATATGGACTTGACATTCGTAGAGGTCTTTGACCGGCTTGGTCTCGATGCGCCGGTCGATTCTATGGCAATGGCATTTGCAAATGCGGGTTATATGTTATGGGAAGCCAATCAGACAGCACGTTATAATGTGTTGAACGGTGTAATGCCGCCTGCATCTGGTTTTTGGAAGAATAATCCTCATGCCGACGATATCGACTTTCAGATAGAAGCTGATTTCGCAGGCATTATGTCCCCAGGCATGCCTAACACCGCAGCCGTAATATGTGACAGCATAGGTCACATTATGAATTACGGAGACGGATGGTATGGGGGTGTCTATATGGCGGCAATGTACTCCCTTGCGTTTGTCTCAGATAGCGTTGAGTTTGTCGTCACCGAGGCACTTAAATGCATTCCTGAATCCAGCCGATATTATCATGTCATAGCTGATGTCATTGATGCTTACCATAATTCTCCTGATGATTGGACAGTGGCATGGCAACGTTGCGCCGATAATTGGGACAAGACTTTATGCTGTCCTACCGGTGCTTATGTCCCCTATAATATAGATGCTGCCCTCAACAGCGCCTATGTTGTCATCGGACTGCTTTATGGGGGTGGTGATTTCGGTAAGACATTAGAGATTGCGACCCGTTGCGGTCAGGATTCAGATTGTAATCCCGCCTCGGCAGGAGGTATCCTCGGGACAATGCTCGGTTATGGCAATATCCCGCAAGAGTGGGTTGAACCGCTTAAAGTTGTGGAAGATGTAAAATTCGCATTCACTGAAAGTTCTGTCAATGATGCATGTCGGATGAGTTTCAAACATGCCCTTAAGGTAATTGAACGCAATGGCGGTGAGGTGAATGACAGTATTGTTACTATACGTTGTCAGCAGCCTGAGTCTGTCCGTTTTGAACAGAGTTTCGAAGGCTTGGAACCGCTGCGCAAGACTGTGCGTCGCACCGTCCTGAATGAAGGCGATTTTGAATGTGGGATAGAAGGAAACGGAATTGTAATTACCGGAGGAATTGGTGGTAATCTCAACTCAGGTTATATTGCTGAGGTCGAAATCCTATTGGATGGAGAAGTGGTTGAGACTGCGATTATACCGGCAGAATTCCAGAGCCGTAAATATGACTTTTATTGGAACTATGAACTTGACGGTAAGCCGCACGATTTAAGAGTTCGGCTTGTTAACCCCAATGAAGATAATATCGTTGTGGTTCATGCTGTTTTTGAAATGAAATCCAAGGAATAAACCGGTCGGCTTATTCGCCGGGTGTTATTTCCGATAGCTCGCGCATTTCGTCGTACTCGCTCCAGTCAGGGTCATTTTCTGCTGTAATTGTAAGCGGAAGGAGAGGCAGCGTGGCAAGTGCCTGATTTAATTTTTTGTTGAATATATTGGTGCTGAGGGTGTAGAACACCCAGTTTCGTTCGCCTGCGCCGGTGTATATACCTGTCATGACAGCGACCGGGTCCTTTGTCAGTTCTGCATTCAGTGCGTCGGTCGCCTCTTCCATCATGCGTGCCGTTTCTTCGTCAGGCATAGTTGCGGCAGGAGTATCCGAGTAACGCCAGGTGATTTCAATCCTTATGTTAAAACGTGGGTTACGACGGAATGCATCAATGTCGCGGCGACCGCTTACCATAATAAGTCTGCCGTCTTCACTTTCTGTCGGGCACGTCCACCAGTCGTTACGTTCTGCCATAATTATTTTCTATAAAAATTAAAAAAGCCTCGCTGGAGTATAAGCCGGGTTATGTAGAGGACGCACTTTCCGTCAGGAGTTACGTCGCTCCGTCCGTCATTTATCTGATTCCGATGTCGCCACCGGACTTTAGCAGTCTACCCCCCGGCAATGGGCGAGCAACCCTTGAATGCCGGTATACTTGACCTTGCAACCCATAAGATGTGCGGCGCGCAATATCGCTATCGCGCCCGGTGAGCTCTTACCTCGCCTTTTCACCCTTACCCCCGCAGGGGCGGTTGTTTTCTGTCACATTACTCTGCCGTTGCCGACAGCTTCCCGTTAGGAAATATGGTGCTCTGTGTTGCCCGGACTTTCCTCGCGTCGGTCAAAGCCGACTCGCGACGGACCCTCCGGCGCGGCTTTATTATTGTTGAGTATTTTCAGATTACATGTAACCGCGGATGATGCCGCGTTTCGAGTTTTTGATGAATAGAATGATTTCATCGCGTTCTTTCGTCGCAGGGAGCTCGGCTTCGATGCGTTCGATAGCATCGCTGACGTTCATGCTCGAAAGATAGAGATAGCGGTATATATCCTGAATCTCACGGATGGTGTCGTTTGAGAAATTACGACGGCGAAGACCGATTGAGTTGACACCGGCATATGCGATAGGTTCGCGGGCTGCCTTGACATAAGGGGGGATATCCTTATTGACGAGTGCTCCGCCCTGAAGCATCACATGAGGACCGATGTGGCAGAACTGATGGATTAATGAACCGCCACCGATGACAGCGTAATTGTCGACAACGACTTCACCTGCGAGCTGCGAAGCGTTTGATATGATGACGTTATCACCCACTATACAGTCGTGAGCGACATGTGAGTATGCCATAATGAGGCAGTTGTTACCGACGACGGTTTTACCTTTTGCGGCTGTACCGCGGTTGACTGTCACACATTCACGTATGGTCGTGTTGTCTCCGATGATTGCAGTGGTTTCTTCTCCACGGAATTTAAGGTCCTGGGGAATTGCTCCGATTACAGCTCCGGGAAATATATTGCAGTTTTTACCGATGCGTGCACCTTCAAGTATTGTTACGTTACTACCGATGCGTGTTCCTTCGCCGATTTCAACGTTCTGGTCGATGGTCACAAACGGGTCGATAACCACAGATGGTGCAATCTTTGCTGCGGGATGTATATATGCTAATGGTTGTTTCATTTTTAGGGATTTACTTTTATTTATTTTTGATAATCTGAGCCATGAATTCACATTCGCATACAATTTTTTCGCCTACAAATGCGAGACCTTTCATGACTGCCATGCCGCGTCGGAGCGGAGTCATGAAGGATACATGGAATATTAGTGTATCACCGGGAACAACTTTCTGACGGAATTTGACATTATCTATCTTCATGAAATAGGTTGAGTAACGTTCGGGTTCGTCAACCACGCTGAGCACGAGGAGACCGCCTGTCTGAGCCATAGCTTCAACAAGAAGAACGCCGGGCATCACCGGTTCCTGAGGGAAGTGACCCTGGAAGAAAGGTTCGTTGGTCGTAACGTTTTTAACACCGACTATATAGCTGTCACCCTTATC
>CAMWNF010000012.1 GCA_947175535.1 uncultured Bacteroidales bacterium | reverse complement strand
AATAATTGATAAACTTCATTGCAGATTCGCTTGTTTTATCACGGAGTTGTTGCGACCCGTTGCTACGACTTATTATGCAATATTTAGCATGATTTTTTGTAACTTTGTGCGTTAAAGTGATAAATAGACAAATAACGCACATAATTAAATCATAAAATTGTATGAATCCACTGGAACTCAGCGAACAAGAAATCATCCGTCGCGGAAGTCTCGACACCATGCGACAGATGGGAATAGACCCGTATCCCGCAGCCGAATATCATGTTTCGGCTTATTCAGAAGATATAAAGAAAGACTTTGATGACGACGCCCCCGCCCGTGAAGTGTGTGTGGCTGGTCGTATTATGGGTCGCCGCATCATGGGCAAGGCTTCGTTCGTGGAGCTCCAGGACTCGAAAGGACGCATTCAAGTCTACATTTCGCGTGACGAAATATGCCCCGATGAAAATAAAGACCTATATAATATAGTATTTAAGAAGCTTCTTGATATAGGTGACTTTATCGGAGTCGAAGGATATGTGTTCCGCACGCAGACCGGTGAAATTTCAGTTCATGCCCGCACGCTTACAGTGCTTAGCAAGTCGCTTCGTCCGCTTCCTATCGTCAAGGTCAAGGACGGAGTGACCTATGATGCTTTCGACGACCCCGAGCTACGCTACCGTCGCCGTTATGTCGACCTCGTGGTCAACGACCACGTCAAGGATATATTCCTGAAGCGCACAAAGGTTTACAACTCGATGCGCAACTATTTCAACGAGCACGGATATGTCGAAGTCGAGACTCCGATACTCCAGTCCATCGCAGGCGGCGCATCGGCGCGTCCGTTTATCACCCATCACAATTCGCTCGACATGACGCTTTACATGCGCATCGCAACTGAGTTGTATCTCAAGCGACTCATTGTCGGTGGTTTCGACGGTGTATATGAAATCGGCAAGAATTTCCGTAACGAAGGCATGGACCGCACCCATAATCCCGAATTTACCTGCATGGAAATATATGTCGCTTACAAGGACTATAACTGGATGATGGAATTCACCGAAAAGATGCTCGAGCGTATCTGTCTTGAGGTGAACGGTACGACTGAGGTGCAGGTCGGCGACAATGTGATATCGTTCAAGGCGCCTTTCCGCCGCGTCACCATGACCGAGGCAATCAAAGAGCACACAGGTGTTGACATCACAGGAATGAGTGAGGACGAACTCCGTGAAGTTTGCCGTAAGCTCGATATCGAAGTCGACCCGTCGTTCGGCAAAGGTAAGCTCATCGACGAGATATTCGGCGAGAAGTGCGAAGGCACCTACATCCAGCCGACCTTCATCACTGATTATCCTATCGAAATGTCGCCGCTCACCAAGCGTCACCGCGATAATCCCGAACTGACCGAACGCTTTGAGCTGATGGTAAACGGCAAGGAACTCTGCAACGCTTATTCTGAGTTGAACGACCCGATTGACCAGTACGAACGTTTCGTCGAACAGATGCGACTCGGCGAGAAGGGCGATGACGAGGCGATGATTATCGACCATGATTTTATCCGCGCACTCGAATACGGCATGCCTCCTACATCAGGCATGGGTATCGGCATGGACCGTCTCGTGATGCTCATGACCGGTCAGACAACCATTCAGGAAGTGCTTTTCTTCCCCCAGATGCGCCCCGAGAAAGTGGAGCGTCGCGACAAACCCGAAGCTTTCACCGCGGTAGGTGTCACCGAAGAATGGGTCGCACCCCTTCAGAAAGCCGGAGTGCTGACTGTCGACGCGCTCGGCGAAGTCGCTTCGGCAGGCAAGCTTCATCAGGAACTTTGCGGCATCAACAAGAAATTCAAACTCGAGCTCAAGAATCCGACAGTCGACGAAGTGACAGCATGGATTGAGGCTGCCGGAGCTGCCAAATAAAAAATTTCACGGATGGATTCTGCTCCCTCACCATCGGTATTTCCCGGTAAAATCGCAGTCATGGGCGGCGGCACGTGGGCTACCGCTCTCGCAAAACTGCTGCTTGTCAATTGCGACACCATAACCTGGTATATGCGTCGCGACGACCGTATAGCCGATTTCATAGCCAACGGTCGTAATCCGGCATATCTGACAGATGTCGAATTTGATGTCAGCCGCATTCATTTCTCAAGCGATATCAATGAGGTCTGCGCTTCTTGCGACACGTTGCTGCTCGTCATGCCTTCGCCATATTTCAAAGACCACACGGATAAGATTACGGTTGACCTCACCGACAAATATATAGTCTCCGCGGTCAAAGGCATCGTGCCGGGAGAAAATCAGCTTATCACAGATTATATGGTCGACCGTTTCGGCGTGAAGCATGACCGCTGTCTTGTCATCGCCGGACCATGTCACGCCGAGGAAGTCGCGCTCGCGCGTCCGTCGTATCTGACAATCGGCTGCACTGATGTCGACCGCGCGGCAGTCTTCGCGCAGAGCCTTTCAGGCAAGAACACCCATACAATAACGTCGACAGATGTCGACGGCATCGAGTATGCCGCGGTGCTTAAAAACGTCTATGCTATAGCATCCGGCATAATCCACGGCAGCAAGTTAGGCGATAACTTTCTGGCGATGCTGATGTCGAACGCCATCAGGGAAATGGCGCGCTTTGTCGACACTGTCGTGCCGGCGCGTCGCGATATCTGCGACTCGGTATATCTCGGTGACCTGCTTGTGACGGCATATTCACGCTTTTCACGCAACCATAATTTCGGCTCGATGATAGGGCGCGGTTATTCGGTCAAGGCGGCACGTATGGAGATGGAGCAGACTGCCGAAGGCTACTATGCCGCCAAATGTATCCACGATATAAACGCCGAATATGACGTGCCGATGCCGATTCTCAACGGCGTCTATGACATACTCTATCGTGGTGTCAAGCCGTCGGACGCTATAACGCGAATGTCGGAATATTTTGATTGAAACTCACTGAAATTCAAGAATATCATACTTAAAAATCAACCTCACAATGAAGCAAATCGAACTTAGCATTAAAAATGCGCTCGGAACAGTTTCAAAAAGCGATGTCGATGCCCTGAAGCCCGTTGCTCAGCAGAGCCTCGCTAAACTCACCGATGGCAGCGGTCTCGGCAATGACTTCCTCGGCTGGGTAAAACTTCCCTCCGAGACTCCTTCGTCGCTTCTCGACGACATCAACGCTACAGCCGCTTCGCTACGCGAAAACTGCGACACGGTAGTCGTAATCGGTATCGGAGGCAGCTATCTTGGCGCGAAAGCCGTCATTGAAGCGCTTTCCGACTCATTCGCCGCATATCGTCACGACGCTGCGCCTCACGTCCTCTTCGCAGGTCAGAACATCGGCGAAGACTATCTTTATGAACTTTCCGATTATCTCAAGGATAAGAAATTCGGCATAATCGTCATCTCCAAGTCAGGCACGACGACCGAACCCGCCATCGCTTTCCGTCTTCTCAAGGAGCAGCTCGAACATCAGCTCGGTCGCCAGGAAGCGTCGAAGCGCATCGTAGCAATCACCGATGCGAAACGCGGAGCACTCCGCAGTCTCGCCGACCAGGAAGGTTACAAGACCTATGTCATTGCCGATAACGTCGGCGGTCGTTTTTCGGTGCTCACTCCTGTCGGTCTGCTTCCTATTGCAGTAGCAGGTTTCGATATCCATGCCCTCATAGAAGGTGCGGCTGCGTTCGAGCAGGCGACCCTGACCGGCGCCAACGACATGGCGACCCTTTACGCCCAGACCCGCAACGCTCTTTATCGCGCAGGTAAAAAGACCGAAATACTTGTCAACTATAACCCCAAACTCCATTACTTCGGCGAATGGTGGAAACAGCTCTACGGCGAAAGCGAAGGCAAAGACCACAAAGGCATCTTCCCCGCAGCTGTTGATAATTCGACCGATCTTCACTCGATGGGTCAGTGGATTCAGGACGGTGAACGCACCATTTTCGAGACCGTTCTTTCTGTAGTGGACCAGAAACATGAACTGCGCATCGGTCATGACGAGGCAAATCTCGACGGACTTAACTTCCTTGCTGGCAAACGCGTCGACGAAGTCAACAAGATGGCAGAACTTGGAACTGTCCTTGCTCATGTCGACGGTGGAGTACCCAATATCCATATCATCATCCCTGCTCTCACCGAACTTTATCTCGGTCAGCTGATTTACTTCTTCGAAGCTGCATGCGGCATCAGCGGTTACATCCTCGACGTCAATCCCTTCAACCAGCCCGGTGTCGAAGCCTATAAGAAGAATATGTTCGCACTTCTCGAAAAACCCGGATACGAAGCCGAGACGGAAGCAATCAAAAAACGCATCTGATTGTTTCCCTGAAACATAAGCTATTGCCCGCAGCTCAGGAGAGAGTTGCGGGCTTTTTTATTCTCCACGGGAAACAGGCTGCTCCAATTATTATTTGTAATTTTGCATTCGGATTATGCGGATAGAAAAAGAAAAAGTTATAGGTTTTGTGTGGCAACATATATTGTTGCTTTTCTCGATGTTCTTCATGACGCTTGGTGTTGCGCTATGCGTGAGGTCAAATCTTGGCAGCGGTGTCATCTCTGCTTTACCGATGTCGTTCACTCTTGCAGGGGAAGCCGGATTGGTGCCGGGTTGGACAATCGGCGGATATACATATGTTATGAACGCTATACTTGTGGCGGCGCAAGTGTTGGTGCTTCGTCGCAAATTTGAACCGATACAGCTCTTTCAATTATTGGTAGGATTTGTTTTCGGGACACTGCTCGATATCAACATGTGGATAACATCGTTCTTATCCTACGAAGCATTCTGCAGCCAGATTATAGCGCAGTTAGCGGGAGCGACAATTCTTGGCTGTGCGATTACAGTTGAAATCCGTTGCGGGTCGGTTACGATGCCGGGAGAGGGTATTCAGGTCGCTATTGCCCGCGTTACGGGTAAACCTTTCCCTATAGTCAAGATTATTGTGGATACAACGTTGGTTACCCTCGCGGTAATTTCTGGCTTTGTGTTCTTTGGCGCATGGCCCTGGACCGTTGTCGGCGTAGGAACACTGTTCGCAATGTTCTATGTCGGCTATGTCGTAAAGCTGGTGAATCCACACCTCGGATGGTTTGACCGTCTGCTTAATTATCGCCCCGGTTTCCGACGATATATCTACGGTCTCGCCCGGTTCATATATCCCAAGAAGGAAGGATAGACGATAGTTTTTAACCGTATATAACAAAGAAAGACTGCTCCGGACCGGGGCAGTCTTTCTTATGCGTTGTGAGATTAATCGCAGCGTGATTACTTAACGATGTTAAGAGTGTAGAAGTCGGGAGCTGCGGGAGTTTCAAGCTCAGCGTTGAGCATGATGATGGTAGAGTCAGTTGCATTGAGGAAGCAGATAGCTGCATCTTCAGTTGAAGGAGTAAGTTTGATGTAGCTGAAATCGCCTTTTTCGATAGTTTCAACGGTACCTTCAGACTTAACGCTGAGGATTTCGTTGATACCTGCGTTAGCAGCTGTGTCAAGAGCGAAGTAAGTTTCAATCATATCATACTTACCGTCGTTGAGCTGGAGAGTGTACCAAACACCGTCGCAGTCAGCTGCGGGGAGAACGCCTGTGTAAGCGGCTTTAACTGCAGTTGCTTCTGCTGCGGGTTCTTCTGTTTCAGCGGCTTTTTTACCGTTGCAAGCTGCCATGCCGAAAAGTGCGATAACGGCTGTTGCTACAAAAAGTAATTTTTTCATAATTGTGGTTTGTGAATATGTGAGTAAAAAATGATAAATAATATTCTGACTTATATGTGTAAAGCCCTGAATATGGGTGCTAACTCGTATAAATTTTGATTACGGCGGCAAAGATACAACTTTTTTCTACACTTACAAAACCTTTTTCCCTGATTCTTAAAAACTTTAGTCGCAATCAGGCGTTTTTGAGTTCGGCGAGGCGGGCGATGTATTTGCCGATAATGTCAAATTCGAGATTCACGCGGTCGCCTACCTTGATGTCGCGGAAGTTGGTGTGCTCGAAAGTGTAGGGAATGATTGCGACGCGGAACGAGCGTGGCTCGCTGTCGCAGACAGTAAGGCTGACGCCGTTGACCGTCACCGAGCCTTTCTCGACTGTCATGTAACCTTTGGCAACCATTTCGGGGTCGATATCATATACAAATTTGTAATAACGGCTGCCGTCAGCATCTTCGATATCGGTGCATTCGGCTGTGCAGTCGACGTGTCCCTGAACGATATGACCGTCGAGGCGTCCGTTCATAATCATTGAGCGTTCGAGGTTGACGAGCGAGCCTTCGCGGAGGTCGCCGAGATTGGAGCGGTCGAGAGTCTCGCGGATGGCAGTGACTTCGTAGGTTGAGTCGGGATGAAGAGCCACGACGGTGAGGCACACGCCGTTGTGGGCTACAGATTGGTCAATGCGCAACTCGTCGGTGAACGAACATTTGACACGTAGGGTTACGTTACTTTCATTATGAGATATGGCGGTTATCACCGCTGCTTCCTCTACAATACCTGAGAACATATGTTTGATTATTAGTAGTTGAGTTCTATTTTTGTTTCCACTCCGGGAGTGAATTTGATTTTCACGTTTAGTGTGCTGCTTGTCGCGTCGAAGGTGAGTTTTGTTTTTTTATCGTTGACGCTGACCAATTTGGGCTTACGCTCGAGACCTTCGATATTAAAGTCAATATTTACGAACCGGGGGGCACCTTCATAAGTGCCTTCAGAATTTATGGTAACGGTGATGTCTCCGTCTGTCTTACATTCGCCGTTGAATTTTATAAGGCGATAAGCTCCGTCAGCGAGCGAGCGCGGTGAAAGACGGTCGTCGTCATATAGCGTATAGTCTGAACTGATGCCGGGATAAGGGTAGTAAGTCACGGTCAATTTGCCGGGATTGTAGTCGGCGGTGTTCTCCATCGGATAATCTGCTTGCGGAATGAACGCTCCGGCACGGACAAAGAGAGGCAGCACATCAAGCGGAGCGTCGTAGGAATTAATAGTGCCCGTGTAGCTTACGCGAGGGTTGCGCATGTCAATCCATCTGCCGTGAGGAAATACAATTGGACGGCTTATAGCGCCTTGTTTGAGCACCGGTGCGATAAGCACATCGCGTCCCCAAAGATACTCGTCGGCAATTGTGTCACAGTCTGCCGACCCTACATCGTGGAAGTTGAGCGGACGCACGAGCGGCCACCCTTTCGTCGCGTTTTCATAAGCGAGAGTGTAGTTATAGGGCAACCAGCGGTAACGGTCGAGTATCAGTTGCTTTATGATGTCAGCTTGCGCGGGATAGTGATATGGCTCGGCATATTCCTGTGAGTGGGTGCGGAGAACGGGTGTGAACAGCCCGAGTTGTAGCCAGCGGACATATAATTCAGGGTCAATCGGATTGTTTTCATCTATTGCAAAACCTCCGACGTCATGACTCATATAGCCGAGACCGCTCAGACCGGAGTTGAGCATGATGGGTATCTGCGGTATGATGCCGCCCCAAGTGCGGGCAACGTCGCCCGACCAGGGGAAGACGCTGTATTGCTGCAGACCAGTCGTTCCGCCTCGCATCAGCGAGAACAGACGGCGGTCGGGATAGCGTTCGGCGTAGAGGTCATGGATGATTTTGCTCCAGTCGTTGCCGTAGCGGTTGTGATATTCGCGCCCTTTGAGACCGTTGGCGTGGCGCGAAGCGTAGGGGTGTTGTTCGGGTTCGCCGAGGTCGCCCCACCATCCGGTCACGCCCATGTCGGTCAGTTCGCTGTATCGTTTTGCGAGCCATGCACGTGTGTCGGGATTAGAGACGTCAAACATTCCTCCTTTGCCGACCCATATTTCAACCTCAAGCGGATTGCCGAGAGAGTCGAGTACAAATATTCCTTTCGGAGCGAGCGAATCGTAATTTTCGATGCCTTTGCCGTTGCGAAGCACATAGGGTTGTGAGATAGGCACGACGTTGACGCCTTTGTCTTTAAGCCGGGCAAGCATCTTTGCCGGTTCCTGCCACTGAGAAGGCTCCCAGTCGAGACGACCCATATCTTCCTCTTTGCCATACCAGTAGAGGTCGAGTACAAGTCCGTCGAGCGGATAGCCGAGCGATTTCAGCCGGTCGACAACCTCTTCAGTCTCTGCCTGAGTCTTGTAGCCGTATTTCGATGTTATGTAGCCCAACGCCCACAACGGCGGCATGTCCTGGCGACCTGTTATGGCTGTGAGTTGTTCGACTACGTCGGCTACGGTCTTAACGCCATTGACATAATAATAGCTGACCGCTCCGGGACTTTCGGTGATATATTTTATAGGGTCGGAGAGTATCATCTCTGCTGCCGCGTAATCATCAAACACAATAGCAAATCCATCTGCCGACACGAACAGAGGCATGGTGATATTCATCTGGTTGATGCGTGGGTCTCCCCCTCCGTAGCCGTAGGTCGGACGGTTATACATCACCAATGTGTCGCCGCGCAGATTTACTTTGTGACCGCGTTCGCCCGCTCCGTAGAAGGCTCCGGTCGACGTTGTAGACAGTTCTATTTCGAGTTTGCCTTTTTTGGTCTGTCGCAGACCGTTGTCGGTCACCACGCGTCGGCTTCCGCCGTAAATCGCCAGCGCGCCGTCGCGGCTGTCAATCATTGCGGTGACAGTTCCGGTCGAAAGCGCGAGCAGGCTGTCGCCGACAGCGGTTATTTCCACTTCGACAGGAGTCGCGTTGCTGTCGAGACCGTTGGCAGTAAGTTCTTGTTCGCCCGGAGCGGCATTTGTTACTTTCAGGGTGTTGGCATTGATGGCTTTGACAGTGACAATACGTCCGAGAGGTGTGACTTCTGAGATAACCGCCTCGGCCGCTGAGGTATCAGCAGCAAGGACCGCAAGCACTATGCCGCATATTACTGAAGATATTTTGGTCATGATATGTATTGTGAATTATGGATCAATCCAAAAGGTGTAGCCGACCCAACCGATTGCTGTGTCGCCTTCGCGGTTGTAGCGAGGATTGTGTTCCTCTCCGCGTAAGGGGTCGTTATGCTTGGCTACTGATTTTTTAGCTGCTTTGACGACTTTCGCGAAGTTTTCCGAACCGCCGAGCGAGTCAGCCCACTTTCCGGTTATTTCATCGAAACGATAGTTGTTCAAGTCATCGAAAAGCCCTGCGAGTCCGTCGATTTTTTCCATCTCCTCTTGCCGCCATATGCGGTTGGCGTCAAGATATGCGGTTGCCGCAGAAGATTGAGGCGTCTTGACCTTTGTTTTATTCTCAGTGTTTTGGGTGATTTTGACGCTTGTCTCTGCCACGTCGTTTTGCTGAGTCGGCTTTGACTCTCCTCCCCTGAAAAGTCCGACTATCGCCATCAGAATTATGCCGGCGATAACGCCTCCGACACCCCATATCCAACGCTCTAATTTCTCGTAGAGCGTTTTGCCTTTGGAGCGACGCAGTTTGTTGCTGTGATTTTGTCCTTCGGTCAGCCGACCGGCTACTTCATATCCGGCAACAGGGCTGTGGGTAATGGTTTTTGATGATTCAAGCTCAAATTCGAGGTTCGAGCGGCCTTCGGGAAGTGAGACCGGCAGTGCGAACACATATGTGTGGGTTTCGCCTTCTTTTCCTACGCTTTCTTCCGGTTTGTCGTCATCCTGTGGCTCATCGTCATATTCTTCTTCGTCCGCGTAGTCGAGGTCGACGAGGGAGTTAGGGAACGCCGATATTGAATCATCAAGCAGGATAACACCTTTATAATCGCTCCATTCGGGCTGATAAAGACCGCTGTCGAGTATGTCGGAAAGCGTTCTGCCGCTTTCTTCCCCATAGCTTAGACGGGCGAAATCGCGACCGCGCGACGGCTTGATGCGCGGAGCTTTGTCGCGCAGGTCATATTCTCGTGCGAAGAGATTACGGAGTTCTGCCATGTCGGCTTCGGTGACTGCTGCAGCCAATACGATTTTGCTGACCTTGTCAAGAACTTCCGCCAGGTCCTCTGCCATTATATCGAGGCGTTTGTTGACGAATACCGTCGCATCGAGATGATTGGGGCGGGTCGGAGGGATAGTGCGTACAACGTGGACGGCATATCCGTCGCTGACATTGACAACGATAAAAAACACGATTTTTGCCGAGGCGGGATAGTCAATCAATGCTACAGCTGGCTTCATGTCGGTTGCCGCGCTGCGACCTTCTTCCGACGGATTTATTTCGGCGAGTCGTGCGTTAGTGCTCCCCGATTTCGATATGTAGAGCTGAAGAGTATTCATAATTTATCAAATGCAAATATAAGCATATTTGCCCGAAAATAAAAGTTCACGACCCATCTAATCAGAAATATAAGAATTTATTGAGGTTTTGACTATTTATCGCTGCTGGTTTGTTAAACTGTTGCATATGTTTGTGATATATATTAATTTTGCGCAGCATACCATTCAGAATGACCACGCCGGAGGGCGGGTGGATCCCGAGTCGCTATGCGTCGAGGGCTTCGTGGGTTGTATGCAGCCGATATGTTTCCGTAAAAGGAGACGTGTCGGTGACATATAAATTGAAAGCGTTTATCCGCGCTGATTCTTGACGAACAGGAATTCTCGCAAAATTCATATTGATGTCAAGGGTTGAGCAACGGTAGATGCCCGAGGTTTTGTAATTATTGTAGCATCGGCTTGCAGTCCGTGATGGATTGTAGCCGTATGCATTGGTTACATACACCGGCGTGGGCTTCTGCGGTTGCCGTCCGACATCAATAGGGCAATGCGAGAAGCCTCTGTTCGTAGGACGGTAACGATACAGATTCCTGCGCTTTTTCTATTTTAATTCTAATAAAGGGCTGACGAGGGGATGACCGAGGCCGCCAGTAAAAACAATGCAAAAGCAATTTTTTAAGAACGCGTTAATTGCGTGTGCGGTAATGCTTTCAGGAGCATTTTTACTGCAATCCTGCGGAAGTCAGAAAAACCTTCTAATCCCACATTCGGTCAGCACTGCCGCAGTAACCACCATCAAGGACCTGAATCTAACCAAGGGTCAGTATGATGTGTTGAAAACTGTCACCGAATCCGCATCGGTAATATGCGAGTACAAAGGTAACACTATCAAGATTACAAGCGGTGACGGTGATTTTTCCTATAATTTCACTTTCGATGCAAAAACAGGATGGCGACTAACCTCATTCTCCGGTGCGGCTTCTCTCGGTTACTTCACAGAGGATTATAAAGAGGGTGAAACCGCAGCTCCTATTCCCGAAGAGTTTGCACGTAGAGTAGCGATGGCGCGTATAATCAGTGCCGCTGCCGATTATAATGCCGATGGTATAATCGAGCCGATTACCGTTACTTCTGCAACAAACGCCGGTAACCGCAAAGTGGAATACCGCTCAACCGTCAGAGCAAAACTAATATCAATTAAAAACGCGAAATAAGCTATGAAACATCTAAAATATATTGTCCTACTAGCGATTAGTGTTGTGACGGTTGCATGTGGCTCACTAAAAGGAAATCAAAAACAGCCCCAAACAGTAGAGTTAATATGTTCAGCCTATCCTGAGAACCGTTATACAGATCTTAGTCGTGGACTATACTTAAATGTAACATGTAATGTGGATAATTCCAATATTTACGATATTTCAGAACTTCCGGCCCTTACAAGAGAGTTTGTAAATTATCCAAAAAGTAGGTTAATGTGTACATTCACCCCGACATTAAAAGAATTTATTACTGAAAGTATGTCAACATATATCCGTTCAATGGGTATTACAATTGGTCGAGACCGTGATAATGACTATACTTTCAATATATGTGTTCGGGAATATAAGATAGTTCTAGAAAAATCCTCTGCTCGAGCAGTTGTTATTATGGAATACACATTACGTAATAACGATAATGAGATTATTCTTCGACAAAACAGCCGTGGTCGGTATACCGTAGATAAAAATGTAATGGGTCAAGGTCATTTGGTTGCAGACGCTCTTGATAAAGCCTATTCCAAAGCTCTTGCGGATATTGATTGGAACAGCATAGCAGGTTATCTGCAAGTGCATCGCCGTGCTGACCAGGAAGCTCAGCGCAAAGTGCAAGGTGACGGAGATACAGCTCTCGAACACACTGTTATCCGTTGGTATATAGCATCTACACCTGCCGGAGCTGATGTTTCATGGCGCGTGATTTCATCTACGCCCGATGTCAAGAATACTAACTCGACATATGTAGGCACAACTCCTTATGAAACGACCGAGTCGTTTGATATACGTGGTCTGAAATTTGAAAATTCAGGCAACGTGCAGATTGAGGTTACTTGTGAAAAAGCGGGCTATTTACCCCAAAAGAAGCGTTTCAACTTGCGTCAGGCAATCGAGCAGAAAGAAATTTCAGCTAAATTCAATCTTGTAAAGGACGAATAACCTGTCGGTAAAATCAATTGGAAAAGGGCGGTTGTTATAATTGCCCTTTTCTCTTTTGTAGGTTGTATGAGAATCAGACGGTCCGGAGCGGTGGGCTACGGACCGGAAATTTGGGGAATTGAGCAAAGTTATGTGTTTTTCCAAGCAACCGGGCTTTTGTTGAGGAGGCGCCTGCGGCAATTTCATCCGCAACCTTCAGGAGATTTCAATCTCTGACGTTCACCGCTCCCGGCTCATTCACTTTGATTATTAAACGAATTACGGGAGCAAATGGTTCACGTTATTTTTGAAAATCTTAAAACCTACTTCAATCGATTTCTTTTGGAGGGTCAGGAGCTTGCAGATAATCAGAAGCCTTTGCCGGTGATATAACACTGCGACCGAGTTTTGCCTCAAGTTCGTTTCTGGCTGCTTTTGCAACCTTTCCTCCGCTTTTCGCCACTTGAATATGATGTCCGAGTGACTCCGGGTTTTGTTGTTTGGATAATTCGGTAGCAGACGCTTCTGCCAGCATATTGAGAGCAAGTTCAATATTGGTCATATTATCTCGGAGCGATTCTTTGTGTAGCCCTTTGAAATCTTTATACTCGCGGGTTTTCATGCCGCTCCATTGAGAAGTGATTATATCTGTCAGATATCCGTACTGCTTTTTGTCAACGCCACCGCGTTTCCATTCGTCGGTAAGCATTTTGCGAATGTCAATCCCACGGATACGTTGATTTATCCATTGTTCTGAATAGCCAAGTCTACGATAATCCTCAACCGCTTGTTCAATAGATAGTTCAGGGTCTTGCATCTGGTCAATGCGGGTTGCTGCAACCTGAGCCATCCATTGTTTGAAAGGTTCGGCTTTAGGCGATGGAATCGATTGAATAATGCGGAAAAGTTGTTCGGTAGTAGCTGCAAGTGTTTTGCGTTTACGCCCGGAATCTCCGGTCATAAGTACCTGGGGACAATTTGTCCCTATGTAGGTTCCTAATTCCGGGTCTCGTTTCCTCATTTTTTTCAGATAATCTGTCGGATTCACACTGTCAGTGAGTATTTCAACGACATCAACTACAGAAAAATACCATTCTTCGGTGTCACTATCCCAGACCGTACGCACTTTATGTTCGTTAAACAGCTGAATCTTATTTTGTTTTGTCATGGTATCGATTTTGTTATTTGTCAGTTATATAGCGCAAACTGCGAATGGCGGTTTATTTCACCATTTTTGAGAATGAGGTGGGGAGCGGGGTCGAGAAGTTCATGTCGGCGCGCGATTCGGGATGGGCGAATCGTAGTGTCATAGCATGGAGAGCGAGACGGTGGATAGGTGATGTCTTCGCTCCGTATTTGCGGTCTCCTGCAATCGGATGACCGAGGTCTTTCATGTGAACGCGTATCTGGTTCTTGCGACCGGTCTCAAGTTGCACTTCGACAAGAGAATAACCGTTGGCGGAGCGTAATGTGCGGTAGCGTGTAACGGCGAGCTGACCTGCTTTAGGGTCGTCGGTCGAATAAACTTCATGTTGGGAGTTTTCAGCCAGATAGCTTCGTATTTCGCCTTCCGGCGGGTCGAGTTTGCCTTCGACAACGCATACATATCGGCGTTCGAGCACCATATTGTTCCAATTGTGCTGCATGGCTTCTTTCGCCTTGACGTTCTTGGCGAACATCATCAGTCCTGACGTGTGCTGGTCGAGACGGTGGACAATGAAAAGCTTGTTGCGCGGGTCGACGCGTTTGAGATAGTCGCGGAGAATTGAGTATGCCGTGCCGGTCTTGATTTTGTCGGTGCCGACCGACAGAAGTCCGTAGCCTTTGTTTACGACAATAATGTCATCGTCCTCGTAGACAATCGACAGACGCGGATTGCGCAGAGTCTGAAACTCTCGCGAGGTGTTGACGTCGACGCGGTCGCCTGCCTTTAGTTCGAGGTCGAACTGTGTTGTGACGTTGCCGTTGACCATTACCTGACGATGTTTCAGATAGTCCTTTACGGTTGTGCGTTTGCGGTCAGCCATAGCCGTGAAGAGATAGTCGAGCAGCTTGGCGGGAGCTGAAGGAGAGAAATGGAGTATGATGTCGGGACGGAACGGCGCGCGTTCGGCTCCCGGCTTTGTGCGTAGCTGTTTTGCCATTTTTATTTGCTCTTTTTGCGCGTTGTGGCTGTACGGCTCTTTTTCGGCTTGGACTCCTGTGAGTTGACAATCTCCATCACTTCGTCGAATGTAAGAGCCGCCGGGTCTGCGACGGTGCGTGGAATTTTGAAATTATCTTTCTTGTAGGCGATGTAGACGCCGTAGCGACCGTTGAGGATGCGCAGCTCGGGGTCTTCGTCGAATACTTTGACGATTTTCTTTTCTTCTGCCTGACGTTTGTCGACAATAAGTTCGATGGCTTCTTCGAGTGAGAGAGCCGCGGGCGCGATTTCTTTAGGGATAGAGACAAATTTGCCCTGATGCCGCACATAAGGACCGAAGCGACCTATGGCGACTACCACTTCGTCGCCTTCGAATTCGCCGATTGTGCGCGGGAATTCAAAGAGTTTCAAGGCTTCGTCAAGCGTAATGGTCGACACAGACTGACCTTTTAGCAGCGATGCGAAGCGGGGTTTCTCTTCATCTTCACCGGTACCTATCTGGACGAGCGGACCGAAGCGACCGATTTTGACACTGACCTGCTGACCTGTAGCCGGGTCGGTGCCGAGCACACGTTCGCCAACCTTATGCTCGAGCTTTATGTTGAGAGCCTTATCGACTTCGGGATGGAACAGCTTGTAGAAGTCGTCCATCTCGCGCGACCAAGGCAATTTGCCTTCGGCGATATCGTCGAACTTTTCTTCGACGCGCGCTGTGAAGTTATAGTCGAGTATGTCGGGGAAGTATTCGGTGAGGAAGTCATTGACAACCACGCCGATATCGGTCGGAATGAGCTTTCCTTTTTCAGAGCCTACGGTTTCGGTTTTCTTTTTATCGGTGATTTTACCGTTTTTGAGGGTGAGGGTGTCGAATGTCCGTTTTACGCCTTCTTTCTCGCCTTTCTCGACATATTCGCGCTGCTGGATTGTCGAGATTGTCGGAGCATAGGTCGACGGACGACCGATGCCGAGTTCTTCCATTTTCTTGACGAGTGAAGCTTCGGTGTAGCGCGGAGGCTGCTGGGTGAAGCGTTCGGTCGCGGTGATGTCGAGGGGTGCGAGGGCCTGACCGATATTCACTTTCGGCAAGGTCAGCAGTCCTTCTTCAGCCTCTTCGTCGTCGCGGCTTTCGATGTAGACTTTCAGGAAGCCGTCAAACTGGATGGTCTCGCCGTTGGCGACGAAATGTTCCTGTCGGGTCGACGGCTGGATATCGATGGTCGTTTTCTCAACTTGGGCGTCAGCCATCTGCGATGCGATAGTGCGCTTCCATATGAGGGCGTAAAGACGTTTTTCCTGAGCGTTTCCTTCGATTGTGGCGTTACTGATGTATGTCGGACGGATTGCTTCGTGAGCTTCCTGCGCACCTTTCGAGCTTGTGTGGTAGCGGCGCACATGAAGATATTCCGGACCGATGTTTCGCTTGATTTCGTCAGATATCGAAGCGATAGCCTCATTGGAGAGATTGAGTGAGTCGGTACGCATATAAGTGATGTGACCGGCTTCGTAAAGACGCTGTGCCACCATCATGGTCTGCGACACTGTGAAACCGAGTTTGCGCGAGGCTTCCTGCTGTAGGGTCGAAGTGGTGAAAGGAGGTGCGGGACTTTTCTTTATCGGGCGCACGTTTATGTCACTTACCGAGAAAGTCGCTTTGGCGCAGTCGCCGAGAAACTCTTTTGCAGCGTTCATATCGGTCAGACGCCGGCTCAGTTCCGATTTTATAGTGTGTCCTCCGTCGACCGAGAAGTTTGCGTTTACACGGAAGTAAGGTTCGCTGACGAAGTTCTTGATTTCATTTTCACGCTCGACAATCAGACGCACGGCAACCGATTGCACACGTCCTGCCGACAGGGCGGGCTTGATTTTTTTCCAGAGCACCGGCGAAAGTTCGAAACCCACGATGCGGTCAAGCACACGGCGCGCCTGCTGGGCGTCGACGCGGTTGAGGTCAATCGAGCGGGGATTGGCTATGGCGTTAAGAATAGCATTCTTTGTAATCTCATGGAATACGATGCGGCGGGTGTTGTCGGGCTTTAGACCGAGCACCTCGTAAAGATGCCATGCGATAGCCTCTCCTTCGCGGTCCTCATCGGATGCAAGCCAAACGGTCTCTGCGTCGGCAGCCGCCTTTTTGAGTTCGCTTACAAGCTGCTTCTTGTCTTCGGGTATTTCGTAGATAGGCTGGAAGCCGTTTTCGATGTCGATGCTGAAATTCTTTTTTCTCAGGTCGCGAATATGACCGTAGCTCGACATGACTTTATAGTCTTTGCCAAGGAACTTTTCTATTGTTTTCGCTTTAGCGGGAGATTCGACGATAACGAGATTTTTCAGCATAGTATTTTTAGTTAATTTTATTTTCGAGCGACAAATGTAGTCAAAAAAACTTTAACTACACATTATTTATATATTATTATATATGTGCGCGCACGATTCTATGAATCCGTGCGGCTGTTTCCGATAAAACGTCCGTACGGTGATAAAGGTTGAGCGACTATGGTTTTTCAGTCTTCAGCCTGCGCGGTTTTGTCCCAGCGGTAGAGACGGTCACCGGGGCGGATTTTAGCCGGAACCGGTATCGAGAACGCATCGCCTTTGACTGCCTTTGGCACTGATTTCAGTTCGACACGGATTTCGTCGACAGTAATGATAAGCGCGCCTGTGGTCGGTCCGGTGATGACAATTTCGTCGCCGACATTCAGCTCTCCGGCTTCCATCAGGAATTCGCCGACACCAAGTTTTGAAAAGTATTTCACGCCTTTGGCGGTGTAATGCTTGACGCGGGTCGCCGATGAGCCGTATTTGGCAGACCACTCGCCCAGACGCTGACCGAGGTAGTAACCGTCCCAGAAGTCACGGTTGAAAATCTTGCGCAGACGTTCGTCCCATTCTTTTATATGCTTATCGTTGTAAGTTCCGTCGCAGATTGCGTCGAGGGCTTCAGAGTAACAGCGCACGGCGATAGACACATACTCTGGACCGCGGGCGCGACCCTCGATTTTGAACACGCTGACGCCTGCATCGACCATCTTATTGAGGAAATGGATGGTCTTCAGGTCTTTGGGCGACATGATATATTTGTTGTCGACGTTAAGTTGTTCGCCTGTCTCGAGGTCGGTCACTTCGTAACCGCGACGGCAGATTTGGGTGCAGGCGCCGCGGTTTGCGCTTGAATTCATCTGATGGAGACTCAGGTAGCATTTGCCCGAGACCGCCATGCAGAGCGCGCCGTGGCAGAACATTTCGATTTTGACCCGGTTGCCGTTCGGTCCGCAGATGTTTTCGGCGATGATGGCGTCGTGGATTGCCTTGACCTGTTCGAGCGAAAGCTCGCGGGCAAGCACGACCGTGTCGGCATATTGCGCATAGAAGCGGACGGCTTCGATGTTCGATATGTTGCACTGCGTCGAGATATGCACCTCTACGCCACGGCGGCGGGCATAGGATATGGCGGCGATGTCTGATGCGATTATGGCGCTGATACCGGCTTCAGCAGCCGCATCGATGGTCGCGCGCATGTCCTCGAGGTCTGAATCGTAGACAATGATGTTGACCGTCAGATAGGTCTTGACGCCTGCTTCGCGGCAGGTCCGCACTATCATGTGGAGGTCGTCGAGTGTGAAATTGACGCTTGAGCGCGAGCGCATATTAAGACCCTGCACGCCGAAATACACGGCGTCGGCTCCGGCGTCGATTGCGGCTGCCAGAGATTCGAAACTCCCTACGGGAGCCATTATTTCAAAGTCGTTACGTTTCATGAACGGATATAAAATCAACGAGGTCGCGACTTCTATGAATCACGACCGGAGTTGAATGTATTTTTATCGGATTGATGCGGCTTATTCAGCAGCAGGAACTTCTTCGGCAGCAGGTGCGTCAGCAGCGGGAGCGACAGGAATCTGAGTGTCGAACTGGTTGGCGGGAGCCGCGGGAGCCTCGGTCTGGGTCTGGGTGCGGATTTCAACGCCTGTGCTTACGCGAGGCATAAGGAATGAAGAAGATATCGAAAGGAATACGATGAGACCTGCGAGAATCCAGGTGAGTTTCTCGATACCGCTGTTAGTCGAACGGACACCCATCACAGCGTTGGCGCCGCTGAACTGAGAAGAAAGACCTCCGCCTTTTGATTTCTGAATCAGGACGATGCCGATGAGCAGAACTGCAACGATGACAGTGAGGACGATTGTAATTACGTATAACATAAACTATTGATAATTGTTTGATTTTTAAGAGTCTTTGGCTTCTGCCGCCTTTTTTATAAGTATAAGTTTCTGCAAGAAACGCAATTGGTCTGCAAAGTAAATACTTTTTTTCGGATAATTCAAACTTAAATTGGATATAATTTCGTATGCGCGCTCGTATCGACCTTGTTTTATAAAGATTTTGGCAAGACTTTCGCTCAGCAGACTGTCATCGGCTTTCGACGGAGCGGAAGCGGGGTTCCGCTGAGGTTCGTTATGTCGCGGCTTCTCTGTTATGACGGCGGCAGACGGTTTTTCCGGTTCGGGGCTATGGTCACGCACAAAAGCATCGATGCGGCTCTCGAGTGAGTCTTCTTCGGGGGTGAGCCGGGATGAAGAGTCATCACCTGCGAGCATTTGTTCGGAGTAATCTGACGGTATGGGATTGAAAATCATCCGCTCTATCAATTCGGTTTCCGCAGGGTCCGCGCTGCCGTAGTTGGCAAAGAAGGTGTCTATGACGTTTTCGGTAGTCGAGGCGCTCTTGGGCGGAGCCGGCGGATAAATCGCGGCGAAACTTTCGGCGCGTTCACCGAGAATGTCGAACAGGGCTTTTTTGTCTTTGGTGATTACAGCGAGATGGAGTCTTAGAGCGGCGGTCTCGGAGTCTGACAGTTCGTTGACGTGATGCTCAAGCAGAGTAACAGCTGCCAACGGAAAGCAGGGATAGCATCGGTTGAGCTCACGCAGCTCGTCGGTTGTGAGAGATGCCGGGTCGTTGATGAGTGCTTTTATTTTTGCGTCGCTCGTTTCCATATCTTACCAGTCGCCGAGGGTTGCGTTGAAAATCAATTCGACAAGTTCCTTTGAAATCTGCTGGCACAGGTCGTCCTGAACGTCGTTGAGCATCAGCGAACTGTCGAAGTCGCGATATGCACTGAACGTCTGGTCTATATCCTTGTTTTCCTGCTTGTTGTCGGTGTATTTGACGCGTACGCTGATGGTCAGACGGGTCTGGGAGGCATAGGCGTTTTCAGTGACTGCCTGAGGAGATAGACTGTACCCCGTGATTTCGCCCTCCAACTGCAAATCCGATGCGCCGTCGACGACCTGCAGGCGGGTGTTTCTTGCTATATAATCGAGGAGTTCGTTCTCGAAAGTCTGCTGCAGCGGCGGATATACGAGGGCGGCACGTATCGGGAATTCCGACACATGGACAGTCTTGTAGACTGTGTAGTCGAGGGCGGAGCCATTGAATTTGTAGCTAATCCGGCATGATGGCACGGCAATCAGCACTGCGGCGGCGACAGCAACCACCCGCAACAGGCGGCTTATATTATTAATCGAGACCATACTCTTTGATTTTACGGTAAAGGGTTCGTTCAGATATTCCGAGCTCCTTGGCTGCTATCTTGCGTCGCCCGCTGTTGCGTTCGAGGGCGGCTTCGATTGCCTGACGCTCTTCTTCTTCAAGCGACCTTGGCTCGGCAGGAGCTGTCGTGGCAAGCGACGGCACAACAGGGGTGTCTGAAATATTGACCAGAGCGGTCGGCATCACTTCGACATGCTCGACATCGTTGTCATTTTCGACGGCTTGTTCCGTAGAGTCCTTTACATCGACAAATGCTTCCACAAGTTTGGGCTGACGTTCCGACAGCTGTGACTTCAGTTCGTCAATCTGGCTTTGAAGGCGGAATATTAGATTGAATATCATTTCCCGCTCGTTGTCATAATTGCGGACGCGTGAGCCGGAAAGAGTCGGGGTATATACGGTTGCGTTTGCCGGCAGATAATGTCTGATTATCTCGCTGTCGATGTTTTTGCCGCTTTCGAACAGCGATATCTGCTCAATCACGTTTTTCAGCTGACGCACGTTGCCCGGCCATGAATAATGCATCAGGGCTTCCTGACCGGAGCGTTCGAAAGTCACGGGTGATGTGCGGTAACGTTCGGCGAAGTCCGACGCGAATTTACGTGCGAGTAGTAGAATGTCGTCACCGCGCTCACGCAGTGGCGGAATATTGATTTGCACCGTCGACAGACGATAGTAGAGGTCCTCGCGGAAACGACCTTCCGAAACGGCTTTAAGCAGGTCGACATTGGTGGCGGCGACGACGCGTATATTGGTTTTCTGTACGGTCGATGAGCCGACTTTCAGAAATTCGCCCGTCTCGAGCACACGGAGCAGACGGGCCTGCGTGGTCAGCGGAAGTTCGGCGACTTCGTCAAGGAATATCGTGCCGCCGTCGGCTTCCTCGAAGTAACCTTTTCGCGAAGCGACCGCACCGGTGAACGAGCCTTTCTCGTGACCGAAAAGCTCCGAGTCGATAGTGCCCTCGGGTATGGCTCCACAGTTTACGGCTATGTATTTGGCGTGTTTACGCGGGCTGTAGGAATGGATAATCTGAGGGAAAAATTCCTTGCCGGTGCCGCTTTCGCCTATCACCAGCACAGACAGGTCGATAGGCGCGACCCTTATGGCTCTCGCGATAGCGACCTGAAGCAAAGGCGAGTTGCCGACGATGCCCAGACGTTGTTTCGCCTGACGCACGTCAGCAGGTATTTCATTCTGAGGAATCAGATTTTGGGGCATGCTTGGTATATGTGATTATGCGGCTGTTAACGTTATTTTCAATGCAAAGATAGCAATAATATGTGGTTTTGTTGTCGGTTTGGGTGCTAAAAAGCGGTTATCAGGCTGATTATCTGTTTTACGGTGTCATACAGATTGCGTGATGCAACGGCGGGGTCGAGTGCTTTCTCAAGAGAGATAGGATAGCACTGTATTGAGAAAATCCCGGCGAATCCCGCCTGGCATAAAGCCTCTGAATAATCGACCGAACCTCCTATGGCGACCACTGGAACGGATTGCCGCAGTGCGGCTTTCAACACTCCGCTCGGAGTCTTGCCCATGAGGGTCTGACTGTCGATGCGACCCTCTCCGGTTATAATCATATCGGCTCCGACGATACGATGCTCAAAGTCTACGGCGTCAAGCACCATTTCAATACCGGGCATAAGCCGGGCATGAAGAACGGCGGCGAGTGCTCCGCCGAGACCGCCGGCGGCTCCCGCTCCTGCCATTGTGGTGACATCGTGTTCCGTTGCCGCCTTGATTACCGACGCAAAATGAACCATTCCGGCTTCGAGCGACTCAATCATCGCACTGTCGGCTCCTTTCTGTCGGGCAAAGACTCTTGCCGCACCCTTTTCTCCGCAGAACGGATTGTCGACATCGCAGGCGACGTCAATCTGCGTCCGACTAAGGCGTGGGTCAAGACCTGTGGTGTCGATTCGGCAGATGGTTATTAAATCCTTTCCCGAACCGGCATAAGGCATGAGATTGCCGTCGCAGTCATAGAATTTCGCGCCGAGCGCCCGCAGCATGCCGATGCCGCCGTCGTTGGTCGCACTGCCGCCGATGCCGAGCATTATGTGTGAGCATCCGCGGTCGAGAGCGTCGGCTATCATCATACCTGTGCCGTAGGTCGACGTTTCCATCGGATTACGCTCGCATTCGGAGAGCATCGGCAGTCCGCTTGCCTGCGCCATCTCCATTATTGCGGTTGTTCCGTCGGGGGTTATACCGTAGACCGCCTGGCAAGGTCTCATAAGGGGGTCGCAGACCTTGACCGTCATACGATTGGCATGCAGCGAATCAATCAGAGCGTCAACAGTGCCTTCGCCTCCGTCGCCGAGCGGTATTTTGATTACGTTACAATCCGGCATAACGGATGATATAGCGGCTTCGCACACATCGGCAAAAGTCTGCGAACTTATCGAACCCTTGAAAGAATCTGCTGCAATTACTATCTTTTTCATCGTTGTAACGGCGGTTTGTAATTGCAAAAATAGATAAAAAGTTTGTTATATGGATAATTATCTCCGTGACGGAACACGTTGAAATTGGATTTTCAAATGAAAAGATTTAATTTTGTGGCACAGAAACAGACCCATCGGCAGATGAAGCGACATTATTCATACATGCATGTGCTTGTTGCGGTCGTCCTTGCGGCGGCGGTGACGGCTTGTGCGAGCATCGGACGCCCGCAGGGTGGTCCGCGCGATGAAGAGCCGCCTAAATTCGTCCACTCCAACCCCCGTCCCGGTCAGCTTAATTTTCAGGGTAACCGTATTTCCATAGTTTTCGACGAAAACATACAGCTCGATGACGCTTTCAATAAAGTTGTCGTTTCGCCAGTGCAGACACAGCCACCTGCCGTAAGTTCCAACGGCAAGCGAGTATCTATCGAGATGCGCGACACCATGCAGCCCAATACGACATACTCCATTGACTTCGGAGACGCAATCAAAGACCTCAACGAAGGTAACGTGCTCGACGGTTTCGCTATCGACTTCTCAACCGGTGAAACTATCGACACACTGAGAATATCGGGCATGGTGCTCGAAGCCCGCACTCTGGAGCCGGCACAGGGAATGTTGGTCGGAGTTCACTCGAATCTTGATGATTCAGCAATCACAACCTTACCTTTCGACCGCATAGCCCGCACCAATCAGTACGGTCAGTTCACCATACGCAATCTCAAGCCCGGCACATACCGCGTGTTCGCCCTCAACGACATGAACCGCGACTATAAGTGGGACCGTTCGGAGGACATCGCCTTCTATGACTTCACGGTTTCGCCTTCGATAGAAAACATCGAGGTGTGTGATACATTTCTGCGTGACGACGGCACGGATTCGGTCGTGACTCACGGAGGTATAAAATATCTTCCCAACGATGTTCTCCTCACATGGTTCAACGAAGGATACTCGCCTCAATACATGAAGGATTACTCCCGTCCCGAACGCAGAAAGGTGACACTCAACTTCGCCGCGGCATC
The DNA here is from genome assembly GCA_947175535.1 of uncultured Bacteroidales bacterium. Classification (GTDB taxonomy): domain Bacteria; phylum Bacteroidota; class Bacteroidia; order Bacteroidales; family Muribaculaceae; genus CAG-873. The sequence continues at coordinate 13,091 of CAMWNF010000012.1, read as the reverse complement.
AGACACATTACCGGTCATTACGATTGCCGACGGAGCGCATGCCGGACGCCATATCGACGATTGGGCGGTCGCTCAGATAAACCCGACGCGTGACTCGCTGGTCTACTGGATACGCGACACGGCGGTCATAGCCACTGACTCTCTCCGCCTGTCGATAAAATATCTCAAGACCGATACTGCCGAGCAGTTGAGCTGGCAGACCGACACTCTTCGCTTCTTCTTCCGCGAACCAAAATCTGGAAAGAAGAAAAAAGGCGACGAAGAGAAAGACTCGGTGATAACCGATGCCTTCGGTGTGCCACAGCCAAAAGATTTCCTCAATCTTACGGTTTCATCGGGAAATATGGACGTCTATGCTCCGATTGTCTTTCAGGCAGACCAGCCCGTCGACACATTCATCGAGTCTGCAATCAAGTTGGAAATGCAGGTCGATACCTTGTGGGAGCGTGTAGCGGTCGGACCGTTGACCCCAGATTCGCTTAATCCGCTTATGAAAAGCAGTGTCGCTGTCGACTGGGTTCCGGGAGCCAAATATCGCATTTCGGTCGATTCGGCTGCCGTCACAGGCATCTACGGTGTGTGGAATAAACCGGTGCAACAGAACATTTCGGTTCGTGACCTCAGCGATTATTCTAATCTTGTGTTCAATATTTCGGGTCTCGTTGGGGACAGCGTCGCCGTAGCGCCTGCCGCCTTTGTCGAACTTCTCGGCAGCGATGACAAGCCTGTCAGAGTGGCGCCGGTTGTCGACGGACGTGCCGAATTCAAGTATCTTCAGCCCTCGACCTATTTCGCGCGCTTATATATCGATGCCAACGACAACGGTAAGTGGGACACCGGTTTCATGAACGATAAACTTCAGCCGGAAGAAGTCTTTTATTACTCAAAGAAACTTCAGCTGAAGAAAAATTGGGATATCGAGCAGTCATGGGATATTTACGAATATGCGGTTGACGCTCAGAAACCAGAAGCCATAAAGAAAAACAAGCCTAAGACAAAGAAAGGCGATAGAACTCCAAGACGCGACAGCGACGAGGAAGAGGAATATGACGAATTCGGCAATCCTATCGACGGCAATAATCTCTATGACCGTAACGACCCCAATAATCTCAGTAACCGGCGCCCGTCAGGTAACATGAACACAGGAAGTGGTCACAGAGGACAGCCGCTCAGATAATCATTTTTAATTTAATCTCCATACAGCATATAAACATGAAATACGTAATCTTAGCAGCGGGCTTAGGCTCGCGTTTCGCCAAAAACGGCGAGAAGAAACCCAAGCCACTCGTTGAAATCGACGGTCAGCCGATGATCGGTCGTCTTATCGATATATTGATGAAGCACGGCGGTGAGCAGATTAACATCGTTGCAAACAGCCGTATGCCCGAACTCGTCGAATATCTCGAAGACCTCAAGGCGAAAGGCTATCCCCTTGTCGTGCGTCCTATTATTTCCGATAATTCATATTACAGTCTGACTGAGGCAGCCGAAGGCATTGAAGGTCGTTTCATCGCCATGACTGTCGACACCATCTTCCCTCAGAAAGAATTTGAGGAATATGTAAAGCAGTCTGAGGCAATGCCCGATGACGCAGTCCTTATGGGACTCACCCGCTTCATCGACGATGAAAGCCCGCTCTACGCGCGCATCGGTGCTGACGGCAATGTGATTGACTACCGTTATGGGGGCGAACCTTATGCTGAAGGTGCCATCGTCTCTGCCGGGCTTTATGCGCTTAATGATAAGGCGATGAAAACAGTGGCTGAGCGCGAAGGCTATCCCGAGTCTCTGAGTGATTTCCAGCGTATCCTCGCTGCCGAGACCGACATAAAAGTCGTTCCTTTCGAGTTTTCGAAAGCTATGGACGTCGATTGCCTCCACGACCAGAAAGTCGCCGAAGAATTCCTCAAGGAAATCGCCGAAAAATAATTTAATTCCCTCGAATAAACAACGGAGCGCAGACAATCACCCGCGCTCCGTTGTTGTTTTATAATTAAATGTCTGACTCGTCCAACTTGGTCCGACCGGTCGGACATCATCTCAAATTTAATGCGACCGTGATTTTATTGCGCTGAGGACGGCGTCAAACTTCACGTAGCGGTAGACAAAGGTGCGCTGCAGTAGCAGGTTCCAGAACACCGAAACGAGGAACGAAACCGTCAGACGGGCGATAGTGAAGCGGAGGTTACGCGATATGCCCCAAATGCCGAGTAATTCGCTGTCGAGACATACTTGTGTCAGGTATTCTGTGCCATAAGCGTTCAGGAGAAGACTTCCGACCCACACCATGAAATATTTTATAACCACATTTGCAACAGGACATTGCGAGCCGCGGAAAGTCCATTTATAGTTAAGTGTGCAATTGACGACACCTCCCGCAATTGCACCTGCCGCCGCTGCATCGCCGCCGCTGAGACCAATCCACGCGAAGACCACAAAAGACGTGACAAAATCGACCCAGGCGGATGCCTGCGACGTTGCCATAGCTTTTAGAACCCAGGTCTGTGATTTGATTTTTTTGAGAAGATTGGAGCTCACGGTCTGTAATTAGATTACCACAAAATTAGTCAAAAAAATCTCCCCTGCCAAATAATCAACGTTAAAAACCCTTATTGATAGCCTATTGCATTTTTTTGAATAATAGTTCGATTTGTTGGTCGCAGGCGTCGTTCCATGCAGCGACGGTTGTGTTCCATTGGGGTATTTCGGCAAACGGAATGATAACGTCGTTGATTTTCACTGTTTTTGTCATTGTTACGACTGAAGGATTGCTTTTGTCGAATTTACACGACAGCTCTACCCCGGCGCAGCTATATGTGCCGCCTTCCGGCAATTCTCCGACGGTCATGCCGTCAGGCGCAGTCAATTCCGAGCGACGTTCGATGATGCATGGAAACGGCAGAACGTAATCTTTAGTCCTGTCGCTTGTGTCAATTCGCTCGATGATTGAATTATCCGCTGTGTTTAGGTCGATATAAATCGCATTGTCTGTCACCGTGGCTGCACTCGCGTCGGTAAGCGGAGCACTTATTGAAAACACTTCTCCGCATGATTCAAGTTTAAGGCTGTTGCGGTTGATGTCAGATTGCCTGCGCGGTCTTATCATACGTTCGATAAGGTCGTCCTGATATTTTTTATTTGCACCGTCTATTCTCGCTTTATAAAAAGGAATCATATCGCCTCTCAGCTGTTGGCTTAGGCTGCCGGTGAGTGTCCCATCGCTGTTGAGTCGATAACTGTAGATTGCCAGGTCTGTCGAGACCTCTGCTCCGAGCCGAGGAACATCAATCAACTCGAAGCCGTCGTCCTTGAACATCATGACATCTTTTCCCTGAATTGAATAGGAAATATGACCGGCTGAATTATATTCGTTAGTCGCGTCGAGAAACAGGTGACGGTCGCCGTCGGGAACAACGCATATCATATGATTTGTCGCACCGAGCGAAGGCATTTCGCTTATTTTGTAAGGTATTGAGCGTGTGCCGACAGCACCAATATATGCTTCGACACCCACGCGATTGAGAAGCGTTTTAAGCAGCAATGCCATGCCTTTACAATCGCCGAAACGTTTGCGTAGCACTTCTGCCGGATTGTCAGGTCTATAGCCGGCTTCACCTTCTTCAAAGGCGACATAGCGGATGCGCTTGCCGACAAAATCGAGAAGCCTGTCGATTTTCGCATCACGCTCTGTCGCGCCGTCAAGTATCTCGGCGAGCAGAGCGTTGACATCCGGTATGACCGTGTCGACATCGACAAGGCGTTTATGATAGCGGTAGAGTGAATCTACATCCGGAAAATACCCCTGCACATAAATAATTGGTTCACATGCCTGTACAGGCGGTTCGCGTTTCTCTGTTTTCGAAGCAGGCAGGTTGGTGAACGTGTAGGTCACTGTCCGGGAACCGTCGGGATGGATTTCGTTATCACGCACGAAGCAATCCTGCGGGAAATTCTTTTCGATGAATTCGATATTGGTCAAGTAGGCTGGCAGACGGAATTTCAGGACCTTCTCGTTGACAGGGTACATGTCAAGAACAGACAACCGAGTGAAATAGGCAGGGTCTTTGAACGTCCGTCTGAACTCGGTTTTGGCGGTCGCTCCCTTTTCTTTCAGTTCGACGGGGAAATAGCAGATATAGCTGTCGTCATGGAACACGTTGGGTGCGTTGACGTTACGGCGGTCCGGTTTGCCGCCCGAAACTTTGTCGAGACTTATCACATTGTTGTAGAAAACATGAGGAACGACCTTGTCGGAATGGCGCGTCGCCTCATACTTGCTTTTCTCAACAGTCTTTACGACCAATCCGTCGCGGGTCTGCTCGAAAGTGTATTCCTCTGCCGCATCACTTATCACGACATTGTCGGGCAATCTATCAGCAAAGCCTGCGATGACCGACAGCATAGATATAATAGATATGATTTTCTTCTTCATATTTCTACACAAGCTTCTTGCTTTTGTAAATTTAGGTAAAAATTAGAGAGAGCCTGCCTCCCGGCAGGTTCTCTCCGCCGTAATATATATGTTATTATGTCTATTGTTCCAGAAGGAGCGTTGACGATTGCCAGGCTGAGGCTGCATCAACGATTTCCGTTAGTTCCCGCCAAAGTCCCGCAGGTTCGTGACGATGGTTGTAACGTTTTGTAATCTCTATAATTACGTGACCGTCTTTTGCTTCGGCTGTAACGGTGAACAGTCCTGCTTCGTTTTTAACCTCGCGTCTGAGGGCATCGAGTGCCTTTTCGCTTACGTGATATCCGGCTGGCAGTTCAATGTTGGCTCTGACTACAAATTCACGCGGTGAGCTCAAGACGATATCATCGTTGCGCTCGCGGTCGGCTGTCAGTAGTTCAGTCTGACCGCCGAGAAGACTTCCGACTGACATGATTTTATTTTTACCTGCCTGTTTCACAAAGCCGTCCATTTTGTAGCTGACATTGTAAATCAGTTCGGGTGCGTCGGGGTCAATACCGACCTGTTCTACCTTCCCCGATATGAATTCGGTCTGATTTTTGTGGGAATCCTCGACTTCCTGCTTGAACGCATCCTGCTGCTCCTGACGTTCGCTATTGTATCGCTCCTGTCGGTCTGCGGCTTTCTTGTTGTTTCCTTTCAGCGAAATCTCCGCCCCCGAGCGGTTGAGATAAGAAAGATAGGCGTTGACAATATCTTCTGCCGTCAGCAAATGCTGTACGCCAAGTTTTGTCACACCCGTTCGGCTTTCCCGCCGGTCGATTACAGCCGACGTGCCGTCAGTCCTGACCTTCATTTCGCTGACATTTCTGTTCTGTTCAGGCGAAGTTTCCGGCAGGGTGCGGTAGATTGTGTCGACTTCTGGATGCTGCTTTATGTATTTGTCAGTGTGGTAAGACTGGTATTTGCGTCCGATGAAATCACCGTGTAACTCCGACGGTGATATTATCGCTCTCGGAGTCAGATAGTGGCGCTTCCCGTCGAGCAGACAGATGCCGGCTTCGGCGTTGAACATTGATGCGAGTTCATCGACCGCTTCTTCTTCGTTGTCGGTAGAGACAAAATCATAATACTTAACCTTCCCAAGTCCCCGCAGCAGGTCATTAAGCTGAAGTCCGAAGCGCATGTGATAGAGATTCTCGTCTGAAACAAAGTAGGCAAGAGTCAGCAGGTTGTATAGATAATCTGCCGCCGCTACTGAGTCAATTTCGCCCTTTTTAAGCTGTTTGGAGATTTCTTTGACCGCTTTTGCTCCATTTTTTAGATAATAGTTGGCAAAATTTTGACCGTTATGGAAAATATAATCTCTGCCTAACCAGAAATCTTTTTTGATTTCTTTAGGGTCGGGATTTTGCTGCAGACCGTCTTTGCGTGCGCTGTTGGGCGTATAAGCGTCGGAGCGTCGGTTGTAGACATAGAGTTTCACCAGCGGCGACTGCTCGTCGGAGCTGTACCATAGTCGCGGTTCGGCAGCGATATCCTGAGCCGTCATGTCGAGAACGTAATTTTTGTCGTCGTCACGGCTGACTGCGAAGTCAGGCGCACCGTTGAGCGTGCGGTACTGCGTTGTCAGATTGTCGTCGACAACGGCGTGTACGTGATAGTTCATTATAGGGTAGATATCGCGCAGATAGTAGGTCATCGGTTCGAGGTGGACATTCTGCAGTTTGTGTTCGGTGTAGAAGAATACATCTATCATGTCACCGACCTCGAGACCGGGCACGGCGAGTTTGCGGCGTTTTTCCTTATTCTTTTTACCTTCTTCCACTTCGACAAATTCGTCGGTGTTGACGTCGTTGATTGTGCCGTCAGGCTTGATGACGCGCACACCCATCACATGACGCTGTTTGCGGTGGGCGTTCGACATTTTCTTTTTCATGTCTGTCGCGAAATCAAACTCCGAGAATTTTTCCAGTCCTGCCTTGTCGTTGATATAGATGAGCATGCGGCAGAGCTCTCCGCCTTCGACGCGGGCTTTCGCCGAGAAGCGTATGGTGCCGGGCAAATGGCCGAAGCCGGTTTTCTTTCTTGCATTCAGTTCATGGTAGATGGCGACGAACACCGCCGACGCGTCGGCATATTTCTCAGGAATCTCGCGCACCTCAAATTCGGGCATTTCGGTCGAATAGACAGCCGATTTGACTTCGTCGGCGAAAATTCTGTAATCTTCCGCTTCATCTGCTTTTGCTGAAAAAACAGCGAATGAGGATAATAAAATAAAAAGGGATAAAAGTCGGCTTGTTTTCATTATTTAAGGTCGGATTGGTTTCTGGTGCAAAGGTAAAGCCGTCCGACCTCTCCGACCGTGATTAAAATCACACTTTCAAGCGGCTCCGGAGTCTCGCAAACGCTTCGCGCGTCATCCCGAGATATGATGCAATAGCCGACATCGGTATCATCGATGCGATTTTAGGCATGCGTTCCAGCAGTTCGGTGTAGCGGTCTTCGGGCTTATCGCATCTGAAAGAAATCATGCGCATCATGAAACCGTAAGCTATCGCATCGGTGAGCATTAACCGGAAACCAGGTTGGATGCTTTCCATAATGCCGAATATTTCGTCAGCCTTTACCACTAATATTTCGGCAGGACAAAGAGCCACGACATCGAATGCTGACATGCGGGTGGGGCGTAGGGAGATGATTGCGCCTACAATGTCGCCGTGAGCGGCGAACGAGATTATCTGATTACGTCCTTTGCTGTCTGGTCTCATGAAGCCGAATACGCCCGAAACGACGAGCCCGATTTCTTTTGCCGTGTGTTCCATCCGGCAGAAGTGTTCTCCTTTCCTTACCGTGCGTTTCTCGCCGTGTTCCTCAAATAATTTCCGTAACGCGGTGAGGTCGATTAGGTCATAGATTTTAAGGTCTGCCATTTTTTGGTTAAAATTTTTCGGCGTCGGCAAACGACAGTCCGCGCAGGTCTTTTTCGGAGAATAACAGGTGGTCGGTGGCGATAGGAAATTCGATAGCGAGAGTCTCGTCGTCGAAGCGGATGCAGCGTTCGGCTGACGGACAATAGAAATTGTCTACCTTATATTGGAATGTCGCCGCTTCGCTCATGACGATGAATCCGTGGGCGCAGCCGCGCGGGATGAACAGCTGCTGCCCGTTCTCTGCCGAAAGTTCGACCGACAGCGAGCGTCCGAACGTCGGTGAGTCCTGACGCAAATCGACTACCACGTCAATAACAGTGCCTTCCGATACCCTTACGAGTTTTGCCTGCGACGCTTCGCCTGCCTGATAATGGAGACCTCGGGCGACGCCGAAGTGCGAACGCGATTCGTTGTCCTGAATGAAATCGACTTTGCCGACATGACGCTCGAATTCGTCAAGCCGGAAGGTCTCACAGAAATATCCGCGTGCGTCGCCGTGTCTGACAGGCGTTATAAGCCACACTCCTTTAAGTTCGGTCTCGCTGAATGTCATTTTTATTATTGTTGTTTCTCACAAAATTACGACAAATTGCGTAGATTTGCGTAAAAAATATCGGATATGAACTATTTGCTTATCGACAACGACGATGTGAGAGCCAATCTCCTCCCTATGACCTATACCCGTCCCGTCTCCGAACTGCGTGTCGGCGCGCTGACGCTGCGAGAGAAGTGGCAACGCCGTCTTTCGGAAGAATATCACTATCGGACAGTCGATTATCTCAGCGAAATATTCCCCTGTGGCTGCAATCCCGCTGCCGATGACACCGTCAGCCTCGCGTCTGACATTATTCCGACAGATGAGATTGTTGCTGCTGTTGTAAAACTGGCTGTCGGCGAGTCGCTTTTCGACGCAGAAGGTGCTTGGATAGCTACGCGTGGAGTTGAAAGCGTTCGAAAAACGGTAGATTTTTCCGTCCGTCGCATAGCGCGTCTAACCGATATTTTCATGATGAACGGCGAAGAGATTGAAGCCGATTTTGCCCTGCTCACTGCCGGCAGACAAAGTGCTGATGTCAGTCAGACAGTTGCTGTCGTCGGCGACCGCTCGCGACTTTTCATCGAGCCAGGTGCAACGGTCGAATGTTGCGCCATAAACGTTACTCACGGTCCGGTCTACATAGGTGCCAACGCCGAAGTGATGGAGTGTTCGGCTCTGCGCGGACCGATAGCCATCTGCGACAACTCGTTTGTCAACATGGGTTCGAAAATATATGGAGCGACGACGATAGGACCTTGGTCGAAAGTCGGCGGAGAGCTCAACAACGTGGTGATCCACAGCTATTCCAACAAGGCGCACGACGGTTTCCTTGGCAATGCCGTCATTGGTTCATGGTGCAATCTCGGAGCAGGTTGTGTCGCTTCCAATCTCAAAAACGATTACACCGAAATCAAGCTGTGGAACTATCCCTCTCACCGCTTCGTGCGCACTGGTCTGCAATTCTGCGGTCTGATTATGGGTGACCATTCCAAAGCCGGCATCAACACCATGTTCAACACCGCGACGGTGGTGGGTGTGGGGGTAAATATTCACGGCACAGGCTTCCCGCGTAACTTCGTGGCCTCGTTCAGCGAGGGCGGTACGGCGGGCTTCTCCGACGTCTCGATGACAAAATTTTTCGATGTCGCCGCCCGTGTAATGGCTCGTCGCGGCATCGCACTGACCGAAGCCGACCGCCGCATGTTCTACGCCATCCGCGACGCCGCCGAAGCCTACAAATAATTCACAATTCACGATGCACAATTGTAGTGGCGCGACCGCCAAAAAGATCAGAGAACTCTGAGTTCTCTGCGGCTCTGCGTGAGATTCGCGAGATTATTCTGAGATGGTGGTGGTGACGGTGGTGATGAGGGTGTTGCCGCGAAGGGTGCGGTTCAGGATGGTTCCATCGGGAGCGAAGAAGATTATCATCGGGACAAAATCAAAGCCGTAGAGCTTCATCGGTTCCATGCCGTTGGCAAAAATCTGTCGCCATTCATTGCCGTCTTGCTCTATCGCAGCCTTCAGTCTCTCAGGCTGATCCCATACGCCGACACCTAATATTTCAAATTTATCGTTGTCCTTCAGCTGTTCATAGAGCGGTTTGAGCACGTCGCGCGCCTCCTGACGGCACGGTCCGCACCATGAAGCCCAGAAATCAACCACTACATATTTCCCTTTGCCGACATAATCCGAAAGTTTTACCTCCTTGCCGTCGGGAGTGGTCGCATTAAAGTCGACAAACGGCTGACCGACAGCTGTTCTCTTCTGATTTGCGAATTCCCTGTCGCGATCGGCATATAATCGGGTGGATTTCAACCATGCAGGGATTGAATCCTTTATTGCTTCCCATTTTTCCGGTGTAATGTTTCTTTGGAGTGAAGAATAGTCAACTAATGCCGTGTAACCGATGCCGTTATCCTCGTTTTTTAAGGCATTTTCCATTATTTCGAGAGTTAAAGGGTTCTTCTTATCCCATAATAATTTATAAATTTCACCTAACTGAGGCTGTTCAAAGCCATGTGACTTGAGTTCGTTTCTAAAGCGTTTTAGTTCGTCATCTATAGCATCCAGAGCTGCATAATATTCAATATATTTACGGTTGAGTTCCGATCCGTCGGCGGGTTGGTGGGTATTGAAATCGACCGTTACAACGCTGTCGAGTATGCAATTACTGAAATAGTTGCCGTTTTCGACGCGCACTAAAATAGGATGGTCGTATGTTCCGCTTGCAGAGAATTTTCCGTTGACGACTTTTGCGGAATCAATATTTACCCTTTTGTCATAATCGTGGAGATAGATAGTTTTGCCTTCCATATCGGCGGGGAGTTCACCCTTGACGGTATAGTTGACGGCTGCGAAAGAGAGTGCAAAAGACGAGAGCGATAGGACTGGCAGAATAGATTTTAGCTTCATGGCAATAATGTTTTATAGTTAGTTATTTATAGATTATTATACCGCAAAGTTAATAATTTTCCTGTTAAAAAGCCCAAAATGCTGATATATATAGTTACAACAATAAAAAAGGCGTTGTGCCTTAGACACAACGCCTTGCGGAATAAATTCTGTCGCTTAGAGGCGGACGATTGTCGTAACTGAATGTTTGCCGTTGAGGAAGTAAGCGGCGCGGATTTGTTTTGCGTCGCTGATAGCTACGGGTTCGGTGTAGACAGGCGATTCTGCGGTAGGATTGCTTCCGTCGAGAGTGTAACGGATTTCGCCCTTGCCGGCGTAGGGAGCATTCATGACTGCTTTGCCGTCAACTACTTTCACACCGGGCTGGTGGAGATGATAGTTATAGTGTCCTTCTTCCCATGCGGGAATTTCACGAGCCGAGATTACGGCGTTGAAATCAGCGTCGGTGTAGGTCGGAGTGCTGTTCCAGGCGCGTTCGGCGAGACCGAGCATATTGGGCAGCAGACGCATTTCGAGGTCAGCACCGCTTCTGACGGTTTCAGACCAAACCTGACCTGAGAGACCGAAAATCTTCTCACGGTCGCCCGGCTGAAGCACGACAAGCACTTCGGGATAGCCGCCGAGCGCGATGAATTCGTCGACCGGAGTGCTCCATGTCAGACCGCGTTCTTCGGGATGATAGCTCGGTGCCATGTCGAAGTAGAAACGGTTGACATTGCTGAGTATCAGAGGATAGTTGCCGTCGAGAGCCTGACGCGAGGGAGCGTCGGGAGTGGTGAGCGACTGTGTCCAGCTGTTGACAGAGTAAGCGTTCGGAGCTACAGCGTTGTTATAGTCGTCGGTGCGACCGCAGACGACTTCCTGCCATCCTGACACCTTCACGCCTTTTGACTTCAGATAGTCGGAGGCGCGACGGTTGAAAACGGCGTGCATGTCGTGGTCGTTGGCGATGCCGTGCTCTTCCTTGTATTTGATGACTGAGGGTGCGCCGCCCCATGCTCCGCGAGGCACTTCGTCGCCGCCGATGTGGATTGCGGGGAGTTCTACTCCAGCCTCGGCATACATGTCGATGATGCCGTCATATACTTTTTCGAAGAAAGCGTAGGTCGATTCGAGCGCGGGGTTCATAACGTTGTCGTGGAACGACTGAGCCGAAGTGTAGACCGAGCTGTCTCCGTCTTCAATCAGGCGAAGCGACGCGTCGCCTGTGGTGCGATAGCGTTTTTCCATCGCTTTGATTGCTGCGCGGGCATGACCCGGAGATTCAACTTCGGGCAACACTTTGACACCGAGACTGTCGGCATAGCGGAGCATGGAGATGAAATCTTCTTTTGTGAAATAACCGTTGGCAGTTCCTTCTTTTGCGTCGGGATTACCGTTACCGGCGTGGATTTGACCGATGAAATCAGCTTCATCCATCGTATAGCCGCGACGTGCGCCGACTTCGGTGAGTTCGGGCAGACCGGGAATTTCGAGACGCCATGCGTCGTCATCGCTGAAGTGGAAGTGGAGATGATTGAAGCCGTAGCGCGCGAGGAGGTCGATGATGCGACGCATCTCGGCGGGAGTCTGGAAGTTGCGCGAGATGTCGATCATCACGGCGCGGTAGCGGAAGTCGGGTTCGTCCTCAACCACGGCGTTTGCAACCGTCGGACCAGCGAAGCCCGCAACGAGGTTTTCGGCGCGGTGACGGGCAGTTTTCATAAATGCCGGAGCAGCTTCGACGGTCGCAGTGTTATCGGCGATGGTGATGGTGTATTTTTCTCCGAGCGAGGGGTCACCGGCTTTCTCAACGATTTTGATATCGGCGACAGTCGATTCTCCGTCGGTGAGGGTTACTTTCTTGAACGAGGGGACAGCTTCGTAGTCGCCCGGCACGTCTGCAGCAAGTGCTTCATTGAATGCGTAGATTTCTTCGCCCTTCGGCATCAGGTCGCTTGCGGGAGTCGAATATTGAGCGGGGAATTCGGTCATTGATGCGAATGTCAGCTCGGCGGGAGCTGTAGAGCCGTCGAAATTGGCGGTGTGGACGCCGTCAGGACCGTAGCAGATTGCGCGGAGCTCACCATTGACACGGATGTCGACAACGACAGTGTCGCCTTCAGCTGCGCGGAAACGCGGCGACGAGATGCAGTAATAGCCGGGGATAATCTCGATGAGTGTGTCGGCGGGATTGACCGGAGTCATCTTGCGCGCGAACTGGTTGAACGCCAGACGGTCGAAATCGAGATTGCCGGTGACTGTGAAACGCTCTACGTAGTAGTTGCCGTTTTCATCGGACTGGTTGCCGAGTGTTTCCCACTGAACCTGAGTGGTTTTCGGGGCTGATCCGCACGACACAGCGGCGAGACCGAGCACAACAGCCGATAATGCACTTGTTAATTTCATGTAGCAAAATGGTTTTTATGGTTGTGATAGAATTGATTTTCCCTCTAACTTCTCACAAAGTTAACACAAAAATCCCACCCGAAACTACTCCTTTGAGAAAAAAACTGTGCAAGGAGTGTCTGACATGTCGGATGAGTCAGACTATTTGTGCAGCTTAAACTGCAGTTTTCCGGCATGTAAAAAGGGTGTATAGGGTCGGGAGGAGCATGACGGGGGAGGTGGCGAGAATGATGGCGAGCATGTCGGAGATTTCCAGGGGGCAGACGTTGAACATCGTGCCGCCGACGTAGACTATCGCTATCTGTCCGACCAGAATAACGGCGAGCGTCGCGAAGAAGACCAGACTGTGAGGGGCGTCGTGGAAAGCCGTGTGACCGCTCGCAAATGCGCGGGCGTTGAACAGATT